>NZ_JAYGHD010000325.1:26945-31162 GCF_034932245.1 Nostoc sp. UHCC 0251 | reverse complement strand
CCCTCATGTAGAGACGCGATTTATCGCGTCTAAAAGACTGACACGTTAGAGAGACGCGATAAATCGCCGTACAGATCAATGTACTCGTCAATTATTCCTTAACAGACTACTATTTCCGACTTGTGTGTACACCGTAGCCTTTTAAGAGATGGGTTTTCCAGATACCGTGAAAAGTTAGGACTAGTGCATAGCAAATTTAAATCATTCATGAACAACAAAAACCCCGGCTTTTCTAACAAGTCGGGGTTTTAAGGCTTTCAATCTTCACAAATCAGATTGCTCTATTAAAACTGGGAGCAATTAAGGGGTTAAAAAGTCTAAATGCTTTCCTGGTTTGGCAAGCAAATCTTCTACTGATCCCTGAATTTCTAACTTGCCTTGATTAAGCAAAACAATCCAATCGGCACGGGTAATTACTCTAGGACGATGGCTAATTAGGATCGTAGTTTTACCTTTGCGGTGGGACAATAGCTGATCTAAAACTTGAGCTTCACTAACTGGATCGAGTCCAGCAGTTGATTCGTCTAAAATTAAGATTGGTGGATCGTTAACGATAGCTCTTGCTAGAGCCAGTCTTTGGCGTTGCCCACCAGAAATATTTGACCCAAATTCGCCTAATACAGTTTGATATTTTTCAGGTAATTTACTAATAAAATCATCTGCATCAGCAATTTGGCAAGCCTTGACAATTTGATCAAAGGTGAGGTGAGGAGAACCTAAGCGGAAGTTTTCAATAATTGAGCGGCTCCAAAAATGAGCGTCTTGAGGAACCAAAGCAATTTGTTGCCGCAAACAATCAAGAGCTAGGTCTTGCATGTTATACATCCCAAAGCGAATATTGCCAGAATTAGGTGTATATAATCCAGCTATCAGTTTAGCAAGAGAACTTTTTCCACAGCCGGATGTACCAATTAGAGCAACAACTTTACCGCCAGGAATTGTAAGGGAAAAATCTTCCAGTAGCTCTAGCCTGCCGGCATAGTGAAAGTTTAGCTTTGTGCAAACAATATCAACATCACTAGGAATTTTAGCAAAGGGTTTGTTACTATCGCTTGGAGCTTCAGGTGTGGCATCGATAACTTCTGTTAAGCGTTCTGTGGCAGTTTTGGCACGCATGAATTCATCTATAAATCCAATCACAGCACCGATGAATGCCAAAAAATTACCATTCATCCCGTTAAATGCCAGCAGTTGACCGATGCTCAGTTCCTTACTAATAACTAGGGTGCTGCCGAAACCAATCAAACTAACGCTGCCAATAGCATAAACTAACCCAGAAAAGATGCTGTTAATAATTCCAATCTGAACTGTGCGAAATGTTTGGTTTGAGAGCCGACCAAATCTGTTCTGAAATTCTTCCCAAAATTGAGGACCAGCAGTAGTAGTTTTGAGCGTCAACGCTCCTTTAAAACTTTCAACGAGAACACCCTGATTTTCCGCGTCTAATACCAATATACTTCTGATTTTTTGTTGAAGTGTCGGCAGGAAAACCACCGTAGATAAACTCATGACAATAGCAACAACGACGGCAACAAGGGTGAGTTTCCAGCTATAAAACAACATGAAACCCAAAGAAATCAGTCCAATAAACAAGCTGCTAGGCAGACTGATAACTGCTTGAGCAACTAGCTGATTAATTTGTTGAATATCTTGTAATCTGCTAACAATCTCACCACTGCGACGTGATTCATAGTAAGCCAGAGGCAGCCGCAGGATTGTCCTGGCAAATTCCAGAACTAGCCCTAACTCAAGCCGTTGGGCAAAATTGGCAATCAGGTTAGATTGAACTAGTTGCAAACTACTTGACACCAAATTCATCACCACAACCGCAACAATCACACCGGTGAGAAGCTGGATATCACCTCGAACTAGTACATCATCCGTTAAAATTTGAAGCAGGAAAGGAGACGTTAACGAAAGCAGACCGATAAATATAGCACAGAGAAAAGCCTCGAATATTATGCCCCCATAAGGCAATGCACGCTGTGCAAAGCGCCAAATACCCTTGACTTTATCATCGGGTTGAGCATAGAAGCGAACCGAATCTGGCTCTAGTAAAAGCATGACTTGATCTGACCAAGCCTCCATTAATTCTTTTCTAGAGACATAACGGATATTAAAGGCCGGGTCAGCAATTACATATTTTTTACCTTTTTGACCATATAAAACAACCCAGTGGTAGCCTTTCCAGTGAATGATTGCTGGCAGTGGCGCTTGGTTCATTCGGTCTAATATTTCTTTTGATGCCCTGACCGAACGCGCGTTGAAACCAAGTGCCTCGGCTCCTCGCCTCAATCCCAACAATGTTGTTCCAAGTTGCCCGGTGCCTACCGCTTCCCGGATGCGATTTAGTGTAAAGTTACGGCGATAATGTTTGGCAACGGAAGCAAGACAAGCAGCTCCACAATCTTCTTCACTATGTTGTGTAACAACTTGGTATTTCATTTCACACTCCAGTACCCAATAATATTGTGATAAAAAACAAAAAAATAGCAGGGTTTCGTCCCTGCGTGATTAAAAAATAAACCAACAGATTAGTTTTGCTAAATAACTGGGCAAAAAGAAATTTAACACTCTTAAGCAATCCAAAATTTACTACATTGGCTAGTAGTAAGGGGATGGAGCCGCTTACCACTAGCCTTTAATTATAGCGGTTATCGTTTACGTGAGGTACAGCCGTAAGGGCACGGCATGTTCCCTAGACCTTGCGATATAACGTTGTACCGCATCTGAGTGGGAACCGCTATATTCACGCCCACTTACTTATCACTACCAATCGAATATGGATAGGTAGGAGAATAGGCCATCTAGCTCATCTAATAGTCCTTCTGAAATTTTTACATCCTTGGTAGTTTGCACAACTTTTGTAGTTGATTGAACTGTACTTGATGTACCTGTTTGTTTCTTTGCTCCTTTTTTACCAGATGATCCCTTGACTTTAATAACTTTTCCTTCATAAAGACCATTAGAAAGGTTCAAGGTCTCACCACCACACAAGCTTTCTTCTTCAGATTCAGTCAGTGAGATAAACATTGGGGAGATTTGAATGCTTTTCATGATTTTAGTTAACCTCATGTGCTAATTATGAGTTTTGAACTTTATACAAAGCTGCTTTAACTCAAGATAACGAGAGCTAGCACGTACCAAAAGGTGTGTATTTTGTATAAGTAGAAAGGTAAAAATAATCCATACTATGTCATTGCCATTGTTTCGTATCATTGGCAAGAGATTAGTTGTACTTTTTGTCACATAGTAGAATTATTTTCACTGCCCTACTTAATCAAAAGGAAAAACATGGAGAATTTTGGTATGTAAACCTTTAGACAGACTTGCTTATTCGTTTGGATTAAGTTACGTAAAAAGAGTTTCCTTATCTTTTCCAAACTACTGATATTGTAATCAATATCCCTCTTTAATCACTCTGGAATCAGAATAATCAGAACTAAATGTCGAAAGTCAGATTTAGTCAGGGATTAAATGATCACATTATTGATAGAAAATCCAAAACGAAAGCAAATAGGCAAAACCCTAAATAGTAAAGGGTTTTAGATTTGACTTTGCCGAGAGTGATTAAACACGGATATGGTCGATTCCTGTGTTAACAGCGCTTGTTTCCCTACTTGATTATTCAAGGGTAATGCAGTAGGGTAATGCAGTATGTTTAGGAAAAAACGCCACAGATAGGTATATTGATGATTGCTTAATAGCAACCATCAATAGAATTTTGTTAATTTTTGTGAAGAAAAGTAGGGGGTCGCAATGAACTTATGTTAGGATAAGCCAAATCTAAATAAAGCTAGCTAATGGCCACGAAAGATTTAAGTCAATTAGCAGTTTATTCTCGTGCAATGAGCAACTTACGCCTGCGTCAACAGGTTGAATTGCTTAATATGCCGTGATTGATCCAGGTAAAGACGCGATTAACGTGTCTTTCCGTTTACTATTACCCTTCTACTAAACCTCATAAATTTACTTAATTTGCTACACCTTGGGCGGTTGAGTTGAAGTTGGTTGCGTCTCCACCATTTCCACCATTTGCGCTGATATTAGACTTAACGATCACAACGGGTGAACCTTTGCCGCCGCCGATAGTGATATTGCCACCGTTGCCGCCGTTACCACCAACAGCTGTTTGTTTGGTATTGTTAGTAGCAAAGGCAAGCTTCAAGGAAGATAACTTTAAGTCAATAGACTTCTTAACTTCCTCTTTAGTTTTA
>NZ_JAYGHD010000325.1:0-26845 GCF_034932245.1 Nostoc sp. UHCC 0251 | reverse complement strand
TGCTTTCCATCTTGGTTCTCCGTTAGTTTTAGTTTGATCGTTGTAAAGGAACGGCGCCACATAAGCGGCATATAACACTACACTTTGCCTAATTTGCTACACCTTGGGCGGTTTCGTTGAAGTTGGTTGCGTCTCCACCATTTCCACCATCAGCGCTGACATTTGACTTAACAATCACAACAGGTGAACCCTTGCCGCCGCCGATAGTGATATTACCACCATTGCCGCCTTTACCACCAATAGCTGTTTGTTTAGTGTTGTTGATAGCAAAGGCAACCTTCTTGGATTCTAACTTGGCCTTAATCTCATCTACTTTAGATGTACCACCAGAGAGATTAGCTTCTTCGTTGGGGGTTAATACAGTAAACAATGTGCTTTCCATTTTAGTTCTCCGTTAGTTTGATCGTTATAAAGAAGCTGCGCCACTTAAATTAAGTGGTATATCACACTTTGCCTAGTTTGCTACACCTTGGGCGGTTTCGTTTAAGTTGGTTGCGGCTCCACCATTTCCACCATCAGCGCTGACATTAGACTTAAAGATAAATACGGGTGATTTCTTGCCACCGCCTATGGTGACATTACCACCCTTGCCACCGTCACCACCAACAGCTGTTTGTTTGGTGTTGTTGATAGCAAAAGCTATGGCTTTCTTCTTGGCGTCTATTTTGGTTGTTGTGGAATTACCACCAGAGAGATTGGCTTCTTCGTTGGGGGTTAATGTAGTGAACAATGTGCTTTCCATAATCTTAGTTCTCCGTTAGTTTGATCGTTGTAAAGTAGCTGCGCCACTTAAGTTAAGTGGCATATCACACTTTGCCTAGTTTGCTACACCTTGGGCGGTTGAGTTGGAATTGATTGCTTCTCCACCATTTCCACCATCAGCGCTGACATTAGACTTAACGATCACAACGGGTGAACCTTTGCCGCCGCCTATGGTGATATTACCACCCTTGCCACCGTCACCACCAATAGCTGTTTGTTTAGTATTGTTGATAGCAAAAGCTATGGCTTTCTTCTTGAGTTCTATTTTGGTTTTTGTGGAATTACCACCAGAGAGATTAGCTTCTTCGTTGGGAGTTAATGTAGTGAACAATGTGCTTTCCATAATCTTAGTTATCGCTTGATTGTTGGTATTAAAGTTACGTCACTTCAAAGTAATAAATATAAACGTAAAAGCGTATATTTAATTACTTTTTGGTTCCGCTAAAAGTATTATACGACTCTTGCTCTAAAGGTCAAGCAACTAATTTTTTAAGAAATATGTATTACACCTCTTCAAAAAAGGTACTACATAGTTATTCTTTATACAAAATTAATTAAATTTCTTTTTTAATTGTCAAACAAATCTAGGCGTCAATATCCATATTCATATAAATCTAGCGAACCAAAAAATGAATTTTTTCATTAATCCTATAAATTAAACTTATTAAGTATTAATACGGTCAAAACAACCAAAATAACCGGGATTTAAAGAAATTCTTGGTAGAAATACGGTCTTTTTTATACGCAATGTACTTAAATAAGTTTATAAGCTCGAAATTGGGATTATGTATTTTTATTACGTATATTCACTTATAAAAATTTTTGTTGAAATTTTTATATACAAAGCTAAACTGAATCAATATAAATTATTTTAATATAAATCGCGTAAATTTACTTAATTATTGATAAATGAGAAATAGCTGTAAAAAAGTTTCACTGATTATACAACTTTTTTTTGAATAAATAAAGAAAGGATAAAATTTTAGATAAAAATTATAAAGATTTGATATTCGTCCATAAATGCCTAATTGCTATTTAGACTTAGCTGTATAGAAACCTTGTATTTACATACTAACTATATGCAGGCAAGGCACTTATAAGTAATACAAGCAAAAGCTGGCGCTTTTGCCCTGAAAGGCGAAAGCACCACAATTGTAGGCAGTTTTTCCAAAAATATTATTGAAATGAAAGAGAGCTTTTATTTTTTGGATATCCCTAGATATTGATCGTCACGCTAACGATAGGTAGTTTTTTTTGCTAGATTATTTACGGAACCAAAACGTTTTTTAATATTCATGCTTATTGACCCCCAACCAGACTTTCTCCGCCTAGTCGAAAACGACGAATATCTCCCCTCAGTCAGCATATGGACAAAGTTAGGAGGGATATTTTTAATTGGAAGTGTTGGCGCTGCCTTCGGTCTTGCTAGTGTCTTTCAATACAACATAATAGTAAAAGCTAATGCTACCGTCCGCCCAACCGGAGAAATCCGGTTAGTACAAGCAGCAGCTGAGGGAACTGTCATAAATATCAAAGTGAAAGAAAATCAGGTTGTGAAAAAGGGAGATACGATCGCCCTTATCGACAACTCCGCATTACAAAGTAGAAAAGACGAAATACTCGGAAATATCGAACAGAATCAGTTACAACGAGCGCAGTTCAATGCCCAACTAAAAGCCTTAGAATCTCAAATCACTGCTGAGTCCAATGCAATGCGACAAGCGATCACATCTGCAAAAGCAGACCTTAGTCGCAACCAACGGGACTATCAAGACAGGGGAATTACAAGTGAAACAGAAGTCCAAGAAGCAGAAGCTGCTGCTGAATTAGCTAGGGAGGAAATGAACCGATATCAGCAACTGGGAAATACAGGGGCGATCGCTGTTCTTCAAATTAAGGAAAAAGAACAAGCTTATAAAGCTGCTCTTGCCAGATTGCAACGTACCAAAGCTGGACTGAATCCCAGTAATGCTAATGTGGCGATCGCCAGAGAACGCATTGCCCAAGAAACGACAAAGGGTAGATCTACCCTTGCTGCATTGAATAAAGAAAAAGAGGAACTCATAAGGCGTCAAATAGAAATCCAAAATCAAATTAGCAGTGCTCAACAAGAACTTAAACGAGTTTTCACTGAGCTACAAAAAACTGTAATTCGTACCTCAGAGGCAGGTACTATTTTCAAACTGGAATTAAGAAATACTGGGCAAGTTGTCCGTCCTGGGGATGCGATCGCTCAAATTGCTCCTAACAATGCCCCTTTAGTAATCAAAGCCCGTGTTGCCTCTTCGGATATTAGCAAAGTACAAATATGTAAAGCCGTAGAAGTAACAAAATGCTCAGAAGGGGAAGTACAAATGCGGGTTGCTGCTTATCCGTACCCAGATTATGGAATCCTCAAAGGTGCTGTTAGAGGCATAACTCCGGACGCGATTATATCTCAAGGTAACGGTAACATTCCAATTGCGCCTTACTATGAAGTAACAATTGAGCCACAGAGGCTTGATTTAAAAAGGGGTGATAAATCCTATCCGATTCGAGCAGGGATGGAAGCTACAGCTGAAATCATCTCCAAAAAAGAAACCCTACTAACATTTATTCTGAGAAAAGCAAGACTGTTAACAGATTTGTAGACTCCTTTTTGTATTGCACATCATTGAGAACTACCATCACAATTCCAAATTCATACATTTTTCGCACAAAGTCTTATAGAGAGGAGAGTTACATAAGGGGATTTAAAACCCGAATGTAGCCTGCTTTCCTTAGGGGAATTTAGCAAATTTGGCTAATTCTTTTTCAATTAATGCAAACACTTTTTTCATGTTGAACTTTCACCTACAATCACTACTTGTTTACTATTGAAGGTATCCGCTCAATAAATCGGGGCGAACTACCATTTCAGGAACGAGGTTACGCCATTTGAGCCTTGTCACTGAGCGATTTACCCCGGATTATTGAGCGGTTACTATTGAAGTTTGTCAAAGCTAGTGCCTGTTTACTCTACGTTGGGTACACAAGTTTTATGCAGACCCAGCTAATTCTTTACAAAAATTCATAAAAAATCCTGCCTGATAATTGAACAGTACGGTGTCTGTTGAGTTATCGGTTTCACTCATAAGTTTTATGCAGAGCCAGCCAATTCTTTACAAAAGTTTACCAACTGCATTAAGCTAATGAGCATTTAAGTTGCATAACACCAGGGCTGGAGCCGCTTACTAACTACAAGAGAATCACTCTGGAAAAATGAATGACGATTAGCTTAGGGACTTCCAACTAAAAAAATATCCTATCGCGGTGTAGGCAGGGGGAGAAAGAAAAATATTATCTGAGTAAATTGGATAATTTATTTTCTGGAAGTCCCTTATAGTCAGCTTTTTCCTCTTATGCGTGGTCAGAGTTTTGTGTTGGTCGCTTAGTCCTAGCGCTTTACCTTAACCTCTGACGGATGGGTAGGGTAGGCGTAGGTTGAAGATTAAATGGTTTGGCTAACTGGGCATTTGACCCATTCCAAAGTTGATTGAATTGATCTGCCGACAACGACTGTAAAATACTGAGATTAAGTGGCTCTTTACTGATAAATGTGGCGTAGGATGGCTGCAAATAGGAACGATATTCAGGGTGGTTGAGGAGATGGGTTTCCAAAAAAGCTACGCTAAGGGCGTTGAGATAGGAATAAACAGGAGCACGATCAGGGCCTAGCAGGGCAGGTGGCACAGGTAAGACATCATTTTCAGGAGTAGGTTCTGCGATCGCTGAGAAGTGGGTGGCATTTTCGATCAAAGCTAGGTACTTATTGGAGTCAGAAAGCCAGGTAAAGGGGCGAATTTGCTCAAATACAGGTGGAGCGAAAATATCTTGACTAGCTGCTACCAGAATTACAGGTATTTTAATTTGGCTGACTCCGCCCTCACCTAAAATTGAACTGTTAATCGGATTAATCGCCATGATGACCTTGATGCGATCGTCTTTGAGTTCGTAATCTATTGGAGGTAACTCAGTTGCTTGACACTGCAAAACCAGCGACAAATTAAAAGATGAATTATTGGGATCACAATCTTGACGCAGTTGCTCAAAGTTAATCTTTGCTCCTGCTAGAGCCAAAACAGTATAGCCACCCAAGGAATGACCGATCGCCCCAACTTGCTGAAAATTGAGTTTTCCTTGAAGAGTAGGATCAAGTTTTTCTAGACGCTGGAGTTCATTGAGGAGATACTTGATATCCAAAGGTCGGTTGATAAATTCTGTTGCGTCTGGAGGCGCGGACAAACCCGCAAAATATTGTTGAATACGTTCGGCATTACTACCAGGGTGTTCTAGTACAGCAACGGCAAAACCATAGGATGCTAGATGTTCAGCCAGGTAGACAAAGGTAAAGCGGTCTGAGGCCAAGCCATGAGAAATTACAATCAGGGGAAAAGGAGGCGAAGGCAGTTCTTTAGTGTTTTGTGAACCTGCTTGCGGTAGATAGATATCCACCGGTAGACGGCGATTGCGAGAAAAGTCATTTAGCTCCAGGCTTTTTTTCTGCCAGCGGAATTTTCCAGGCGATCGCAAATCTAGTTGTTTGGAGAAGTTAATTGTTGAATTGGCTGCTTGAGCGATCGCTTCTTTTTGAACAGAGGCAACAACTTCATCCCTTTTTTTGAGTAATTGTGACAAGTCATCAACTATCCTTAATCCCTCTGTGAAATTCACCCGCATAGTATTGCTAGGAAATTTCCGCAGCAAATTCACAACCGTTAAACCCTCTTGATCAGCAGCAGCCAAAATCAAAGAGGCACGTATGGCATAGAAGCCGTTCTGTCGAGATTCAGTAAGGAGTAACTCTCCTAGCTGTTGCATCACTTGTTCGCCTATAGGTGAGTAGGTAACTTGAGATACTAATGTAGGAGTGACATTGAACCTTTGTTGGAGCAGATCCCGCAGTTGAGCAAGTTGTTGAGGGGTAGCACGGCTAGCATAAAATGAAAAATCTTGATCGATTCTGCCTTCTTTAGCAAAAGTTTCCAGCGAGTCCACAGACAAGGAAAATTCGCCAAAGGGAGGGTAATAAAAGCTAATGCGTTCAGCTCCCAATCCAGGAGTAGCAGTTAGAAACGTAGATAGCAAACCTAAACCCAGGTATCTCAAAAAATTTTTCATTAGAAAAACCCACCGTCTAACCCTGCCAGACAAGTTTGAGCAGAGAGGAAAGCGGGGCGGGATCTATAACCGCTTTCCTGTTTACCGAAAAATTGGGTTTAAAGCCCCGTGCTTCTAGCACGGCTTTTAATTCATTAGTGTACTAAGATGCTGCTATACTAACTCTAGTGGAAAGGTAATCAACCACTTAAAAAACCTAGCCGTCGAAAGACAAAGCGCTGAACCTTGATAATTGAATCTATGCGGTTCTACTGCATTATTCTAGTTTCCTCCTAGCAGTAGGTAAAAGATTTATAGGAGCTAGACGCCTCAGAATTTTGAGACTATTTGTTTCAAACTAAATAGGACTTGCAGTAATGCAACTAGGGTAGGGCATACCCAAAGTAACGCTTGAGGAGAGTCTCACCTCTGGTTTGGATGACGCAAGGACTCCAAGTTAAGTGATCTCATTGATTCAAGAATCCCCGTCGATTTATCGCGGGGAGTGTCAATTGGTTTAGATATATCAAACAGGTTACAAGCACGAGAATGCAAGTACTTACAGCCATAGTTTTGCATATACGTTTTAAACCAAAACACATGAGTAGCAGATTTTTCAGCCAAATAGCATCAGTAGAGCGATAATAGATATAGAGATCAAAATATTTTATTATGTCATTCTCTTCCTGCGCCTGTTGTGTTGTCGTCCTCAACCAACAACAAGAGCAAAATATATCCTATCAAAACCAGTCCCAGGATGTGCCAGTTAACCCCAGCAGGAGCATGGTTAAAAGTTTCACTGTAGTTGAGAATGGTCGGGTTGTCGTTAAACCCTTACAACCAGCAGTGAATCAGGATTTAGAGTAAGTTTTAGGCATTTGAACTGTTTTCATCTAAAGGCAAAACTTCGTGAAAGCGGTTGTAATCAATGTAGCGATGTCCATCGGCTGTGTGGTGGATGATATCGACAAATTGATTGTTCCACAAAATTTCATTAGCAGCATAACTATGACGGGCATGGACGACCTGTGCAACTGTTTCATCAATGCCACTCAAAGAGATGATCAACATAGTATTTGTCTGGGTTAACGATTCTGGTGTCATCCCATATAGAGGACTAAACTCATCAATAACATGCATCACTGACCAGCTTAAAGTGAAGCTAGGTGTTTGATTCCTCACCAGTTTGAGATCATAGAACCGACGCATGAACTGACCTTCTAGAGTTACTTCGTCGCGCATCAAGTAAACTCGCATCTGCGCCTCCAGAATCATATTGCGACGTTGATTAGCGCTGCGAAATATGAGAGTCGGCATCGCATCATGAGGTGTAATGACAGCAACACGGCTAAAGAGGACACGGGCTGTAGGCCGGGAGAATCGAGCAAAAGCTAGTCCTGTCATCACAGCAATTCCCATCAAACCAATCATTGCTTCAATGGTGACAATAATATTGGCGTAAATTGTTTTAGGATACATTGCCCCATAGCCGATGGATGCTAGGGTTTGCACACTAAAGAAAAAGACATCTAAAAAAGAACCAGGTCTAGCGTTGGCAATACAATCTCCTCCTATCCAGTAAGCTAGGGCAAATAGAGCGTTAATAGTTATATAGAAACTACAAATCAGCAGCAGAAAGCCAGCCCAGGGAATCGTTAGCAGCAGATGGTAGGGATCGCGCCAGTAGGAATGCCATGCACCCATACCCATAATCTCAAACTTTCCATCTCGAACTTGAATCTGAATAGGTTGGATCAATCGCTGTCGTTTCTTCGGTGAAAGTCTTTTTAGTCGGAATTTCATTGCAAGTAGCCAAAAAAACGGCAACTGCCTAGTATTGTAAATTAAGTTGCTTTAGAGCTGACTTTTCACATCCCGTGAAAAGTCAGCACCATCAGAAAGGAGTTCGCTGAACACATCAATAAATTCTATTGGAAACCTGTATTTTGGACAGGTGCGTACTGTGTAATCTCTGCTGGAGGAGCGCCACTTGATGTTTTAAAGCAATACATCCAAAACCAAGAGGAACCTGAGTAGCATAGAATCTGCCCGTCCCTAACCCCGCCCATGATTACATGGACGTTCGCGCAGCGTCTCGTAGAGAGGAATGCAGGACGGAATCATAGTTCAGGAAAACGACATTTATTTTGTTATCAATAGTCGAAAATTTTTTAAAGCTATTTTTTGAAAAAACGACGCTTAAAATGTTATGTATTTAATTTACGACAGCTCATTAATTACTCCCGGTTCGCTCATTTTTTTTGGAGTTCGAGAAATTACCGAAAAACAGAAAATCTTTGTGTAGTGATGGTTTTAGCCATTTCCCTAAATTTACCTTGAACTACCACCCTGCTCTAAAAACTCTATTTTTATGCGATCGCGCAAAGTCGGGACTATAGTACGTTTGTATCGTAAACTAGAACCCCTACTAAATCGTTCAGCTTTTTTCTAACTCAATTTAAAGTGGGCGAACCGGGAGTAATTAGTTAAATTGCAAATAGTATTAAATTTAGCCTAAAAAAGCTATAGAGCCTATGCTGTAAGACTTATAGCTATTTTATATAAACGACATTAATTTGTTAACGACGACAAATAATTAGTTATTCGACACTTGTTGTACATTCGCAAATTATATGTCGTTAGTTGAAAGGCGTTGCTGTACTCTCTAACTCGAAGCACTGGTATAAAACCGCAACGCAAATCGCCAAAACCAAGTGGAAACGAAAAACAACGCTACTGCTAATATTGCCGCACCTATCAACCAGCTAACTTCACTCCGCCCCAGCAGCGCTTGGGCTGGTACAGTAGTTAAAAAAGCTACTGGGATCACAAAGGTAAAGAAAAAGCGGTAAGTAGTAGGATATGCTGCGATAGGATATCGTCCAGCTTCCAAGAAACCACGCAGTACTTCGGTAACGTTGTATATTTTGACGAACCAGATACTCATCGCTCCCAGCATAAACCACAAGCTGTACAGAATCACGAAGCTGAACAATAACGGCAGCACACCAAGTAAATAGTCATCTATGCCTACACCGAGGCGTTTACCTGCATAGGCAATAATAATACTACCAACAACTAGATCCGGCAGTCCCCAAGGTGAAAGGGTATGGGTGGAAAGCCAAAACTGACTGCGGATCGGTTTTAATAATATAAAGTCCAAAGTGCCTTCTTGGACATGGCGGACAATGCGATTCAAGTTCGACGCTAAAAAAGTAGCAGAAAATCCTTGTAGTAAGGTAAAAATTCCTAGAACTACTAAAGCTGCTTCCCATGACCAACCACTAAAAGTATAGCCAGTTCGGTAAAACAAGAATAGTCCAAAGAGGCTGCCGACAAGATTTCCCAAGCTGCTGAGGGTAGCTATGAAAAAGTTAATCCGATATTCCAACTCAGCAGCGATCGCAGCACCCCAAAATAGTCTTAGTACTTTCAAATATCTTTGCATCTTGCACCCATAACCTATAACCTGCCACCTGTCATTACATTTGCCAAGATTACACAATAACTTTACGTAAATTTAATATTACTTTTTATTCAAAAAAATTGCTAAACGTTAAGATGTTGTGGATCTATTGTTGAAAGGTAAGAAGTTATATGCATCTTGATTTACCAGAACTAATGAAATCACTTGGCTATTTTGGAATATGAGCAATTGTCTTTGCTGAATCTGGCTAGTTAATTGGTATATTTATTTACTAAATTTTGCTAAATATTGGTGATACATGGCTAGACTATCTAACGAATTAGAACGCTATTTTTTTGAGGAAGAACGACCCTCAAAAGTAACTTTGGCAGATATTCTTCTGTTAGCAAAAGAAAGAGTTTTTGGATTTTTGCTGGTTATCCTGTCTCTACCTTCCGCTTTGCCAATTCCAGCACCCGGATACTCAGTTCCCTTCGGCATCCTGATTTTTCTATTAGCGATACAGCTAATTGCTGGTGCTAAAACCCTATGGCTACCCAAGCGGATGATGAATCATCCTATCCAACTCACCACAGTTCAGGGGTTTTTGAAGGCAGGGATTCCTTGGTTGAAAAGAATTGAAGCGATCGCTCGTCCTCGAATGAGCTATATCTGTACTACTTTAGCAGGTAGAGTGACCATTGGTATAGCGATCGCCTTGATGGCAATTTCTATGATGATTCCGATTCCAGGAACTAATACCCTGCCAGCAATGGGAATTTTTGTAACTAGCTTTGGCTTATTGGAAGATGATGGTGCTATTAGCTTGGGTGGTTTAGTTATGTGTGTGCTGGGGGCAGTTTTAACTACTTCCATACTATTGGCATTGATTTGGGGTGGTTCCAGTCTTCTTGACATCATCAAGACTTGGCTAGGTCGTTGAAGAAGGCAGGAGGCAGGATAGCGCAGCGTAAAGCCTGCGGCATAGCTACGCTTAGAGCGAGTCCGCGAGCGTCGGCAGAAGGCAGGAGGCAGGAATTTAGATATTTAGATAACAGTAGTCCTAAATGATTTTTTGATTTTTGAACTTTTCTGTTTCTCCTCTGGGAGGTTTGGAGGTAGCATCCGACAAGACGCTGCGCGTCTATGATAATTTTCATTAACTCAAATAGGATTGCTATATATACGCTCATGACTTCCATAAACATCAACCTCTATCTGCTCCTAGAAAATCTCCTCTTTTTCCTAGTTGCCACACTTTTTATTGTGGTTGTGAACTGGGGATGGAAAAACACCAAGCCTTATACTCTACCTCTACCATTTCCCTCTTGGTATAAAATCTGGTTTGGCTCAGTGCAGCTGCTAGGAGTCGTTCTGCCACTAGTGGTCATGCTATTGTGGGGTGTATGGTGGAGCGATCGCAGTGTGTTAACTGTGCTTGGTTGGTATTTTATCGTATTAGGGTTGCAAATCATCTCTGAGAGAGTAACACTCAGACAGTTGCAAAATGTAGTGTGGGTGATGGTTCCTTATATATACTTGCCTTACCGCTTCTGGCAGTTGTATGAAGGTTTGACGCTTTTGGATTCCAAAAGTGAGTTGCAGTGGGTACGATATTTGTTGGTTTTTGAATTGGTGCTGTGGATTGTTAACTACGCCATAGATGTATCTCAATTGCCACGGCTGTTTCGCTGGGAAGTAAAATCAAATTCTGACCTTAGCTAGGGATTAAATAATTCGTAATTCGTAATTCGTAATTCGTAATTCGTAATTAAGTTTTGTAACAGAGACTTAGACACTGCCACAAAACTTTCTGCTTGTTAGTTGCTCTTGACTGAAACCTACAGAATTAGTTAATCGCAGAATTAGCCATTTTGACCAAAGAAGTGCGATCGCCTGCTTTTATACCAACAATATATTGCACACCTTGTTGTCTCCAAGTCAAGGTAGCATCTGAGCAATTAGCACCACAAGTAAAATCTACAAAATAGCCAGTGATGCCTTTAGCTAAGGATACAGGTTTACCAGTAAGACGCGGTGTTTTGTGGGTTACAGCTTCAGCAGAAACAATACCCAAACGACAGGCAGTTCCACCAGTACAGTTGGGACTGAAACCCAGTAAAATTTCGTACTTTTTTTGCATAGCAGCTTCTATAATCGCGTAAATTGGATTTTCCCCATCCGACTCAGGAATAAACTTCGGCAATAAAATCTTAATTTGAGTCTTTTGCTTTAATTTGGGCAAAATAGATTTAAAAACTGGATGTGACGAGCTTTTACTCTGCTGTGCTATCAATTGTGACTGTTTATTAACAGTAGCTATGGCTGACTTGTGAAAGTTGCCAATGCTGACTAATAAAAATACGGCACACACAGCACTGGTATTTCTAAAGTTTAAAATCATCTTTGAAAAGCTATTTCATCTCAAGTACTTATTTGTAATACCCATTTTGAAGATAAAATTACGTATTTAAGAGCGGCTGGAGTCAGCTAGACTAAAGAAGAAATTACTTAATAAATAAGTTTTAATAATTTTGTTATGAGTACTGATTCACCTGTTAATTCTCCCGATAAGTCTGAATCTAACTTAGGGAAGCGTTTGAGAAACTTTTTAATTGTAATGGTAGCGATCGCTCTTAGCGTTGCCCTCGTCTTAGGATTGCGAACTGAAACAACCTCGGCAACTCTAGCTAAATTAAGCGATTCGTCCACACCGTTAGAAGTAGCAATCAGCAATGGCAAACCATCTTTAGTAGAGTTTTATGCTGATTGGTGTACTGTCTGCCAGAAAATGGCACCAGATATCACTCAACTGGAAACAGAGTATGCTGACAAGATGAATTTTGTCATGCTGAATGTGGATAATACCAAATGGCTACCCGAAATGTTGAAATATCGGGTGGATGGGATTCCCCATTTTGTATTTTTGAGTCAGCAAGGGGAAACCATAGCCCAAGCGATCGGCGATCAACCACGCACGATTATGGCTAGCAATTTAGAAGCTTTGGTTACTGGTTCGTCTCTTCCTTATGCTCAAGCTAGCGGCAAAGTTTCCAAATTTTCAGCCCCAGCAGCACCAACGGCTAGTCAAGATGACCCCCGCAGTCATGGCAGCCAGGTGGTAAATTAGCGCTATGGAGGCAATTTCAGCTAACACCTGCTGTTCTATAGGATTAGTATTAGATTTTTGAAAAAACTCATTACCTGTCTTCTCTACTATTGCCTATTGCCTATTCCCTACCTAATTCCTAGAAAGGACACCGCTCCCCATCCCCTTCAATAGATTGCCGCTTGAGACGCTTATGAGCGTACATTAATTCGTCAGACTTGGTAATTAGTTGTTCTAGTGACATATTGCTTTCTGGTGAGTAACGCTCTATCCCCATACTCATTGAAAGTTCATACCTACGGTTTTGCTGTTGATTAAAGTTGGTAATATTTGTTTGCAGACATGCTTGGATGCTATGAGCATCCTTAAAGTAGCTGGAGATGAAAACAATGAACTCATCTCCACCCAAGCGGGCAACAATATCTGAGTTCCGAAAACTTTGCTTGATTAATCGAGCAGCATCAATAATCAAGGCATCTCCTATGTCGTGGCCAAGGGTGTCGTTAATTTTTTTTAGCCCATCTAAATCAATGAAGATAACCCAGCATGACAGTTTCATGCGGTGAGCAATTTTTAATTGTTGTTCAGCCATCAGGAAAAAGCCACGTCGGTTATGCAAACCTGTTAGTTCATCGGTCAGCGATAACTGCCTTCCTTCCATCTCTGCTTCCTTGCGGTTGCGAACTTCCTGAATGAGTTTCATTTGAGCGCTCACTTGCCGGGTTAGGCGGCGTAGTGCATCCAACTGCTGGTAACTTAAAAGACGAGGAATGGTATCGATCACACATAATGTTCCGATGGGAAAACCATTGGGCGTAACTATTGGGACACCAGCATAAAAACGAATTTTGGGATTACCTTTGACTAGGGGATTGTTAGTAAAGCGATCGTCTTTGATGGCGTTGGGAACGACTAATATATCCTCTGACTGAAGAATGGTATGGGCACAAAAAGCCCACTCTCTAGGTGTTTCACTAGCTTTTAGTCCCACCTTAGATTTAAACCATTGGCGATCGGCATCAACTAAGCTAATTAAAGCAATTGGAGTCTTACAAATATACGCAGCAAGAGCAGTTAGATCATCAAATGCTTGTTCAGGTAGGGTATCCAGAATATTGTAGTCCGCCAATGCTTTGAGCCTTTCTGCTTCATTTTCAGGTAGAGGAACAGTCTGACTTTTGACGGTATCTGGAAAACCTCTGTCCAAACCTCTCCCTTTTTCGTGGGGTTTGGCGGTTAAGTTTTGGATTAGCTTTTCCACATGACGTGAAAAGTCACAAGGAACAGCTAGCATTTTCACAAACAAATGTCTGAGCTTTAGCCAGGAAAGTCTAAGACGCTGGAAATTTTGCAACAAACGCAGGGTTCCTTCTCCAGCATCAAGGCTGTGTGATATGAACTTCTCTGTAACGAAAATAAATATTCGGTTGAATCCACAGAAATACTGTATTACATCGTATTCCTCATGCCTTTGGTTTGCTCTATTGTTCATATCACCCTAGCTTTCACTATGCAAATTCCCTGAGTATGGAGATGCTTACAAGGTCTTTTGCCCAAAGGCAGGTTAAAAATTATCAATATAAACTAAAAATTATCAAAACTTATTATATTGTTATATTTACTGATCAAAACTTGACTTTTTGATACCGCTAATTTTTATAGATGTACAGAAGTTCCGAGGATTGGAAGCCTTCTCTGGCAACGCTGTCATACTTAAGTATTTTTTCTACTGAAAGGATACCGTTAAGTAAGCTTTCTTACTTTTCAGACATCCTCTAAGATTAAAACATCAACAGGTTTTAAACATCATTTAAGCAAGGAGAATAAGATGGCTGACACAGATAATCTCACAGGTGTGAGTGATCAGGCTCTTGTGATCATCCCTCCCCTGACTGGTGGGACTAATCCAAACACTACTCCGATATTAGAAGTTACTGGTCAAGGAGAGGTGGCCGTTCCCACTACTTTGACTGAGGTGCAATTGGGGATTCAAGTAGAGGGAAAAACCGCAAGCGAAGTTCAAGAAGAAGTTGCTCGACGTTCAACAGCAGTAGTTGATGTGCTGAAAAACCTTGGGGCGCAAGAACTTCAAACTACATCTATTCAACTAAATCCCGTCAATAGATTTGAAGATGGTACTCAAACCTTAATCGGCTTTAGAGGGATCAACACACTTCAGTTTGAGTTACCAACGGAGCAAGCTGGGGCAGCAATTGACACAGCTATCCAAGCAGGTGCGAATCTAATCCAGAATATAAACTTCACTGCCTCGGACGAAGCATTGCAGCAGGCACGTTTGCAAGTTCTTAGCGAAGCTGTTGAAGACGCTCAAGCTCAGGCTGAGGCTGTTTTTAATACCTTGCAGTTAACCCCCGGAGGGATTATTAAAATTGATATTAACTCAGCTGACAATCCTAGGCCATCTCCTGTGGTGTTTGAAGCAGTAGGTAGGGCGTCTTTAACAACAGACGCTACAACTCCTATAATTGGTAGTCCTGAGACGATAGAAGCTAGTGTTTCTCTAGATATCGGTTATTCTCCAAATTCAGCCGCTGCTCTCGCTTCGGCTACAGATAATCTCATAGGTGCGGGTAAGCAAGCTCTTGTGATCATCGATCCCCTGACTGGTAATACTAAGCCAAACACTGCTCAGATATTGGAAGTTACTGGTCAAGGAGAGGTCACCGTTCCCACCACTTTAACTGAGGTGCAATTGGGGATTCAAGTACAGGGAGAAACCGCAAGCGAAGTTCAAGAAGAAGTTGCTCAACGTTCAACAGCAGTAGTTGATGTGCTGCAAAACCTTGGGGCGCAAGAACTTCAAACTACATCTATTCAACTAAATCCCGTCTATAGCTTTGAAGATGGGACTCAAACCCTAACCGGCTTTGAAGGACTCAATACACTTCAGTTTGAGTTACCAACGGAGCAAGCTGGGGCAGCAATTGACACAGCTATCCAAGCAGGCGCGAATCTAATCCAGAATATAAGCTTCACTGCCTCAGACGAAGCATTGCAGCAGGCACGTTTGCAGGTTCTTAGCGAAGCTGTTAAAGACGCTCAAGCTCAGGCTGGGGCTGTTTTTAATACCTTGCAGTTAACCCCTGGAGAGATTATTGACATTGATATTAACTCAGCTACCAATCCTGGCCCATCTCGTTTGGAGTTTAATGTAGTAGCAGATAGAGCTTTTGCAACAGGTATTACAACTCCTATAATTGGTGGGACTCAGACGATAGCAGCTAGTGTTTCTCTAGATATCGCTTATTCTCCAACTCCAGCACTTATTATCGATCTAGCTCTATGAACTTTCTTTTCGTGACCAAGCCCCGTTGGGGCGGGGTTACAGGTTCGGGGGTGGGGTGTAGTGAAAGAAATAGCCCCAACAACTGGTGGGATACAAGCCCCGTTTTTGAAAACGATTGCAAAGGTCTGGGTTTCAGAGCTACGGTAAATGCTGTCTTCTCTACACCCTAACCTCCATACCCTTCTTCTTAAATCAGCAAAAAAATAGAGTGGGCAATGCCCACCCTAACAATCAGCGAGAAACTAACTCATTTTTCGGGGTTTAGCTGCTGACCTTTAGAACAGCGGTCAAACCACTCCTGGTATTTTTTCTGGTGTGACTCACTTTCAACAGCAATGGTCACTCGCACCTGCTGGCAGCCGTGATCTTGCTCTAGTGCGATCGCATTCAACAATAAACTAGCAGTTTTTGGTGAGCTAAATTCGCCGCTTACCATAAAATCACTGCCAAAATGTGGAACTTCAAGTCTGTCTACTTCAGTTAAATCAACGCCAGAAATTTCTTCTTGTCCTAATTCAATTTCTGCAAGTTGTTTGTGTTCTGGGCTAATTTGTTCTACAATCAACTTTTCCCGCCGGACAGGCACTTGTATCATCCGGGTTTCGATTTCTTTGCGAACAATTACCTCACCAACTTTACGCTTACTGCTTTCAATAACTAGTCGTTCTTCGAGTAAACGAATAATCTGTTCTTCAGTAGCCTCTTCTAAATTTACTGGCTCAACTGGACTGTTTGTAGTTTGATAATTTACTAGTTGCTCAGTTGAGTTTTCTGATAGTGTGGGGTCGCCTGGTGTTTCTGTTTCTAAATATTCAGGCATATATTCAATTTCTGATTTGTTTAAGTCTATGAAAACAGATTTAGTCGGCTTGTCGATTTTTTTTATTTTCTGGCTCTGCAATCGAAATAAAGAAGGATGTTTATCGGCTAACTGCTGACCATATTCTAGAGTTTGTTCATTAACCTGGTTAGATATAACTAGGTTTAATCGACGATTAGTATCCACAATTAAGTCATGAACTACTCCTACTAGCTGACCTTGCTGATCGTACACAGCAAATTTTTTTACTTTCTGTCTCAAATCTGCTAATGACGTGCTAGTGCGAGAGTCAGAGTTTGCCTGTCCAATGTTTTTTGTCATCGGTTGGCTATTCATATGCAAACTTTATGAACTATTTTCTACTTAGCTAAATTAAATGTATTGATCATCTGAATACAATTTAGAAAATGTTTGCGACAGATGTATTTATCTAACCAATCATCTGAGCAATATTCGCAATCCAATATCTAAAGTTGCGCTAGGTATTAGAAGCACAGGTAAAGCTAATTTAACAGCTTCACCTGTACTGTGCCGAATTAATTATTAGTCATCAGTTACTAACTGATGAATCTGTTAGTTAGCGTTCTTCAATTGGGAGATTACCAGAATTCACATCTAACTCTTCACGACGCACGCTTTCTTGAGTTTCAACTGTGTCTTGATCTACCACTTTTCTAACTCTGACTTCTTCACGCAAAAATGCTTCTTTGCGAATTTCAGGAGTTTCTTCATGGATTTCTACACGAGCAACTTCACCTTCACGGAAGTCTGCTTCACGCCCAGAAACGGTAGTACCTGCATCTGCGGGAGTTACACGCTCAATAATAACTCGCTCTCTTTCTATTGGCACTGCAACCCGTGCAGTCTCAGTCTCAACATGCTTGCCAATCGCTACTTCTCCAGTTTTTTGACGACGTTTATTGGCAATTAGGCGTTCTTCATACAATCTCAGAGTTTGATGATCTTCCTCATTTAACCCATATAAAGAAGGCTCATGTTCGTAATTGTAGCTATCACGATTGTAAGTTGGCGTAGTTGCCGCTTGTTGATGAGTTGTATCTACAGGGATTGTTGCTTCTAAAGGTGTTGATGCTTCTAAAGGACGGGTATAGTCTACGGGTTGGCGATATACTCCACGCACCTGTTCTTCATAGTCGTAATCAAGCGCTTGACGCTCGTTGAATTCAGGCAAATCTTCTGCTTGCTCTCTAGTCAAGCCAATTGTATAGACGCGATCAACGTTATAGTCAATACGGGCACGACCAATTGGTAGTAATACCTTTTTACCAAAAATCCAGAAACCCAAGTCAACGACTAGATAGCGGAAATGACCTTCATCATCCACTAATATATCGCTGACAGTACCAATTTTTTCATCAGTTCCTTGGGTATAAACGCCAAGTCCCTTAATATCATGACCTTCAAAGGTATCGCGATAGTTAGGCTCAAAATCTTCTAATTTGTAAAGAACCATTATATTTTCCCTCAAAAAAATTATTCCCATCTCCTATTAACTAAGTTAGCTATTTAATTACTTATTTACCTCTTTCTGGCGAATGAATTATCTCAAAGTTTAAATAATCAAAAGTTATAGATATTTTCTGATAGCAAAGCAAATAATGTGAGTAGAGAAGTGAAAAAATTACAATATGATTTTATCAAGATGTAAATTTTTCAAAGAGTTAAATTCTTAGTTTCTTATAAAAATCGTGAATTTTGTTATTTCATACAAAAATACAGGCAGAGATAAAAATTAACTTTGCCTGCATAATTATTTCAGAGAAGTCTATCAAATAAATTTACTGACGAGCTACTTAAATAGCTTCATGTGTAGTAGTATCATGTTCCTGTACTTGTAAATTACCTTCGGTATCAACATCTAACTCTTCTCTACGAATGGTATCTTGTGCTTCCACAGTGTCCCGTTCTACTACTTTCTTAACTCGGACTTCTTCACGCACAAAGGCTTCTTTACGTATCTCAGGCGTTTCTTCGTACACTTCTATGCGTGCTACTTCCCCTTCTTGGAACTTAAGTTCACTGGGATCTACAAATTTTCCTACTTCTGTTGGCACAACTCGCTCAATCACAACTCGTTCTTTTTGAATAGGCACTGTAACGTTTGCAGTGTCTGTTTCAATGTGTTTACCAACTGTTACTTCTCCAGTTTTGATCCGGTTTTTGTTGGCAATTAATCGTTCTTCATACAGTCTGAAAGTTTGGTGATCTTGATCATTTAAACCATATAAAGCTGGTTCTGTTTGGTAATTGTATGTATTGCGATCATAAGTTACACCGCTGTTTGGAGAACGAAATACACTACGTACATTTTCTTCATAATCATTATCAATGATCACGTCTTCTTTGTACTCAACTAAACCTTCTACTTGTTGTTTACTTAATCCATCAACATAGACACGTCTTGCAGCATAATTGATCCGGGAAAGACCAATGGGTAGTAATATTTTCTTACCAAAAAAATCTACGCTTGTATCAATAACTAAATACCGGAAATGTCCATCGTCATCAACTAAAACATCAGCCACTGAGCCAACTTTGTCTCCTCCCTCAGTATAAAGATCCAAAGCTCTAACGTCGTCTCCGCCAAAAGTTTCTCGATAGTTTGGGTCAAAATGTTCAAGTTTGTGAAGAGGCATACGCTGTTACCAAGTTGTTTATAATAGCTTGTTGATAAGTATAAAAAATATTGTGCTAAGTCTCATCCTGCTGGCGACTGAATTCAATTGAGATATTTTATGATTTATAATCCATACTTTATGAGCTAAAGTGAGCTAAAGACTCAAGTTGAGCATTTAGGGTAATCAATAGGAGTACAACTAAAGTTATATATAGCGCTTCTCGAATGAAAGCAATAGATTTTGACCTCACTTCCATATATATTAATGATGTTTTAAATGTTGGGTCTTGTTGAGCATGAGATTCTGCCAGTTGCAACAGTGATAATGCTACAAGAGGTTGGATGAGTGCCCGCTTTTACGTTTTGCAAAGAATTTTAATAGGCTGAAAAAATCTAATCTATAAGTATTTTATACAACCTGAAAACTAAAGCTAAGACTTGCCCAATTATTTACATCCAAGATATATGAGTCAGATGCTATGCCGTTCATCTCTGTATTGAGGGCGCTAGCGTTATGCAAGTCTTGTAGCAAGGCTTGTGCAACGTCTAAAGGATTCAATAATGGGCTAATCGGCCGTTGTTCAGCTGTGGAATACTTAGCAGTACTCAAAGCGGCGAGAGTTTCGCTAAAAGGGGCAGTACTAAAAATCAGTTGATGTTCGCACTCAGAAGCTGGTTCTGAAATCACCCATTGGGAAGCAGCATTAGTTTGGGGTAGCGTCAGGGTTTCACCTGGGGCGATGACGACTTCTTTGAGGAGGGGCTTAGTGTCCGCAGTGTTGGCTTCCTGGGGAGTTTCCCAAGAGTAGAAGGCCATTGCTGTATGATTATTGTTTAATGCCAGCAAGATTAAATATACTGGGCGATCACTCTGGTTTTCCACTCGATATTGCATTCGACTACCGATAGGCACAATCGGAGTGGGGGGAGACGTGATTAATCGCGTCTGTAGTGGTTTTTTAATCGAAGTTTTAGTTTTGAAAGTTCGTACTGTTTCGCGTTGGATGAGGACGCGAGGCGATATGCCACTATTTATTTCTAGGGTTGCCTTGATAGTCAAGCGGGAAGAACCTTCATTTTCTGTAAGTCGCCATAACTTGGCTGCAAACAGGGTTGATAATTTTGGCCCTAAATTTTGCACTGTTAATTTTACTGCTTCTGCTGCTTCCCCAGTGGTATTGGGAATTAGTTCGCCACCAACAGAAAATAGACCATAACGACTGGGAATTTCTTGTAGCTTGGCAAATACATAATCAGCTGGTTTTTCTCCTGCTACTACGGTGGACACATGGGAAAATCCCGCAAAGGCACTTGTGGCATCTACCCGCTCAATTCTTTCCAATCCAGCATCCAAAGCTATTGTTAAATTAATGTTTCGGGGTAAAACCCGGACTGCTTCTTGGACGAGCTGCCCGACTTGTAGAGGAGTTGTACTATCAATTTTGGAAATTTGTGCTTTTGCAGTTAACCCACTGCGCGATCGCAATACTAATTGCTCTGTTGTCGCTAGGGTGAATCGAGAATTCACTCCGTAGTATAGCAGCACTTGGGGAGGTAATCCTGCCAACCACAGATGGACTGTTTTGCCGTCTTCTTCAATCGCACTCACCACACCCTCTGCACCGATGATACCGTCTGGCAGTAGAGACTTTATATCTAGATTTTTCTGACTACTTACTAACCCTGGTTGCTGTTTACTACCCAATTTGGATAGAGAATTTTCCACATGAGAGAAGGCGACTTGAATTGTGGTAGCTGGGGCGAATTCCCACAAATACTGTGTCAATGCATAGGTAAATAACCCGGCACTAAAACCAGAAAAGAGTCCTTCCCTTGCTGCCTGGTTTGGTTCTGAGGTAGCTGCCAAAACAATCGGAGTGCTGGATAACTTCTGAGTTTTAAGTTGTTTGAGAAAGTCGAGTTCTTCTGCTGCTAGCTTTGCTACTGACTCCTG
Source organism: Nostoc sp. UHCC 0251 (assembly GCF_034932245.1). Taxonomy (NCBI): domain Bacteria; kingdom Bacillati; phylum Cyanobacteriota; class Cyanophyceae; order Nostocales; family Nostocaceae; genus Nostoc; species Nostoc sp. UHCC 0251. Next base: position 5,731 of record NZ_JAYGHD010000325.1, on the reverse strand, counting down.
AAGGGCGCGAATTTTTAATCCTAAGACTGTGCTAGGAGCATGATAGCTAGTATCCAATACTGCTATTACTTGGTCTGTGGGTAGCGATCGCAATAATAGGAGTAGAGTTTCTTCTAATATATAGTTGACTATTTTATCATCTTGTGGATATTGACTCAGGTTAGATGTCACCAGAGCATTTTGCATTGTATTTGACGATGTTGCCAATTTGACACGGCTGCCATAGCCGCTAAAGTGGAAGACCACCACATCACCAGGTTTAGCTTGCTTACCCAGGTGATCCAAAAAAGCTGCCTCAATGAATTCCCTGGTAGCTTGTTCCTCAGTTAAGGTTAAAATATCTGACCCTTGGAAACCAAAGCGGTGAATCAAAAGTTCTCTTTGTAGTTCCACATCCGTCAGACAACCACTGAGGGCTGGAATTTCTGGGTATTGGTTAATACCTATTAGCAATGCCAATTTACGCGGATTGGGTTGTGCCAAAGCCTGATAATAGCGATTTCCCAAAGTCAACCACTCAGCTTCAGTTAACCCCAATACCGCGAGTATTGAGCCAATTCTGTGCAAAAACGTGCGCCGTTTCATAATTAGCTATCAGCCCTCAGCTATCAGTTAGCAGCTTACAGGGCTGAACTCTGTAGTGTAAAGTGACAGTCGATACTCTTTATCTATTGACAATCTACCCTAAGCCGGCACTTGTATCCGCATTGCCCGCGCTAACTCTGCCGCCACTTCTGGACGGGAAAATTCTGGTGGAGGTAACTCACCGCGCCGCAGCATTTCTCGAACTTTTGTTCCCGATAAATGAATGCGTTCTTCTGGCGTGCTAGGACTGGTTTTAGATGTTGCCATCTGTTTAGTGCGCGTGCAGTAGAAAGCGTGTTCAAATTTCATCGGCACGATGCCCAATTCACTTGGGGCAAATTCATCAAAGATATACTGGGCATCATAAGTGCCATAATAGTCACCAACGCCAGCATGATCCCGTCCGACAATAAAGTGAGTACAGCCGTAGTTTTTGCGGACTAAAGCATGGAATATTGCCTCACGAGGCCCAGCATAGCGCATTGCGGCTGGATTTATTGCCAAAGTTACCCGGTCTAAGGGGTAGTAATGTTCTAACAAAATTTCATAGCAACGCATCCGCACATCAGCGGCAATATCATCTTCTTTTGTCGCCCCGACTAATGGGTGCAAAAATAGACCATCAACAATTTCTAAAGCGCACTTTTGAATATATTCATGGGCGCGGTGGATGGGGTTGCGAGTTTGAAAACCAACGATTGTTTTCCAACCCTTGTCTTTAAACATTTGCCGTGAGGCAGCTGGGTCAATTTGGTAAGTGGGAAACTGGGGATGAGGTTCACGCTGCAACAGCCAAATATCACCCGCCAGATGTACATTACCTTGGTTATAGAGTACCTGCACGCCTGGATGTTTGACATCATCAGTGCGGTAGACTTTTATTGCTTCGCGGGTTTTATCGTAGTGATATTTTTGCGTGAGTTGCAAAACCCCAATAAACTCGCCTCTGGAGTTATCCAGACGGATTAAGCCGCCTTCTTGTAACGGGGAAGCGACTTCTTCGCTTACCGATAGTGTAATCGGGATTGACCAAACAAGACCGTTAGCTAGTCGCATTTCTGTAACAGTGCGATCGTAGTCTTCCTGGTTCATAAAACCCGTCAGGGGACTAAAAGCACCGATCGCAATCATTTCTAGATCAGAAACAGCGCGATCGTCAAGTTGCACTCGCGGCAAAAAGTCAGCTTTTGAGAGAAACTCTGCTCTTTGTTCTGATGTGGCGATACGGTTAACCAATTGTCCACCGTGGGGGGCTATGGCATCTGGATTGTGACTCAACGTAATCCCCTCTTTGCTTTTACTTTGCTTTTACTGCTATTGTTTCAGATTATGTACTAACTTACCAAATGCTGGTACTTAGAGAACAAGAGTTTGGGCATTAGGGATGGGACAAACTAAGATAACCTTATCCTTGCAGTTCGCTAATAAACATTGATTGAGCTGCGATCGCTCTAGCTATTAGTGCATAATATTCACTCAAATCAGATTCGGAAACTGTGAGCAATCCCCGTTCATACGGTTCGCTGGGCGTTGCTGATTCCATGTATAAAAATGATTTTGCATAATACCAAAATCCTTGTAGAGACGTAGCACTGCTACGTCTCTACATCCAGATTCATACTTTAATTCAGCAACGCCGAAAACCGAGTTTTTAATTTTGGATAAAGTCGAGCTTCTCTAGTACAAGAAAACTTATGCAGATTGCCTGACAGGTTGCTCCAGAACTTGGGGCTTAAGCCCCAAGTTTTGCCATGTCACCTTGCGAGGGCTACCCCTATACCTTAGAGGTAAGAAATCTTGATATCTCCGCATGTGCCAACACAGCAGCAGGTTCGCGCTGGAGAGCGTTGTAATACTTTCTCTCAAAGGTATTGCCCGTCTCTAGCGGTACAATCAGCGTGCGGACATCAGCAATCAACTTTTCAAAATCTTCCAGCGCTATCGGTTCATCTGCTTCGAGCATTTCATCAACTTGCACAACTACCTCAGAAATGCGATGTAGCCAAGCAAATTGTTCATGAGCGATAACTAGCTGAAGTAGTTCTCCGCTTGATACTCGTCCACTAACCTGTTCGTAGGCAATACGTTCTGTCTCCAGCAACATTTTATGAAGGTGCAGTAATTTGTTTCGTAAATCACGCAGATATTGATGTTGACGTATTCTTTGTGAAAGTGTGTTAGAAGTCAATGTTACCCATCCTTTCGTTACGATAGTCTTTACACGAATAGACTGTAGCGAACAACTGGTTTTTTGAGTGATACGCTAGCGATGAGTAGCATATCCAATGGTGGCATAGATGCTCGCCGCTTCTTACTTTATCTTCTCTAGGAGAGGCTGCGCCAATAAGACGCTCCCCTCTCCGTAGGAGTACGCGAGGGATACTCATCATCCATAGCCACATCCTCACTATCTTGTGCAAACAGCACCATTAACCATCTGCCCAACCTCAGTTCATGTATTCGGTTTCCTTGTTAAAACCTATGACAATCAACATATCTTTTTATAACCGTTATATCTTATATTTGATTAATCATATATTAGCATAAACTTATAAGAAGTACATAGTGTAGAACCTATCGAGAAAATATCAATTATGGGAAAACCGTCTTAATGTCGCTAGCATATGTAATTCTAGGTCTTCTTCAGCAGCAAGAAATGACGGGCTATGACCTGAAAACGAGCTGCTTTGATCAATGCATTGCTCATTTGTGGCCAGCAGACCAGGCACAAATTTACAGAACTCTCGATAAGCTAGTTGAGCAAGGCTGGATTACCTGTACGATTGAGATTCAGCACGATCGCCCCAACCGCAAAGTCTACAGTGTAACCGAGCCAGGGAAAGCCGAATTCGTCCGATGGCTTGGAACTCATCAGCCCTTACCGACTGTACGAGAACCAATGCTAGTCCAGTTGCATTTTGCAGATCAGTTGCCGAATGAAACCATCATTTACCTACTGGAGCAACAATTAGCGGCTCGAAGCAAAAAGCTTGCTGAATGTGAAACCATCGATTTGCCATCACTTGGTGATGAGTCTGCTAACCGTGAGCAAGTAATGCAGAGGCTTGTGCTGGAGTTGTTGATCCGAAGAGAACAGACTTATATTGATTGGTTGAAGATAGCGCTCAATGTTATCAGTCACCAAAAGCCATATGCATCAAATTATCAGATTCTTTGACACTCTTTAGCACTAAAAAGACGGGGATTCTGATTTCAACTGTCTTCTTTAGGATGATTGGTTATCTAGAAAGGCAGAGGGCAGGATAGCGCAGCGTAAAGCCTGCGGCATAGCTACGCTTAGAGCGAGTCCGCGAGCGTCGGCAGAAGGCAGAAGGGAATTCTGATTCCTGCACTGAAGCTCGTGACCTTAGCGAACTTGGGTTTAAGACAAGAACACTAAATTAAAAATTTGATGGCTCCTATTCAGGAGGGGTCTGAATCCCCAACTGAGGTAGAACCTTCTGCTTTCTGCCTTCGTTTAGATATGTCTACAGGCTTACACTCCGTATACTAAAGGACGTTTTCACCAAAACCTCCGCCCATTTGGGTAACATCTCAAAGAGAGGAAGCCGTTGGCTCTAGCTCGTTTTTCTGTAACTCTTATAAATCAAGGTAATGGTAACAATAGCAGTCAATCCGTATCTCGATCGCAATTTTGCTCCAATCCATGAAGAAATCACCACTGACAAGTTGCCAGTCATCGGTGAATTACCCCTTGACTTATCGGGGATGTTTGTCCGAAATGGCCCTAACCCTCAATGGGAACCCATCGGTGAATATCATTGGTTTGACGGAGATGGGATGTTGCATGGTGTGCAAATTAGCAACGGCGTAGCCACTTATCGTAACCGCTATGTCCAAACAACCGGATGGAAAAAAGAACGAGAAGCGGGTAAAGCTCTCTGGACAGGCTTTTTAGAACCACCACGAATGGATAACCCCCACGGTGGCTACAAAAATACTGCCAATACTGCTTTAGTGTGGCACGCTGGTCAGATGTTGGCGCTGAACGAGGGAGGTAAACCTCACGCTATCAAGCTTCCTGAATTAGAGACTATTGGCGAGTATACCTACAATGGCAAGCTAGTTTCTGCCTTCACAGCCCATCCCAAAGTAGACCCGGTGACAGGCGAAATGATGTTCTTTGGCTACTCTGTGTTTGCGCCACCGTACCTGCAATATAGTGTGGTTTCAGCACAAGGCGAACTGTTGCGGACAGTGCCAATTGACCTGCCCATAGGGGTGATGATGCACGATTTCGCCATCACGGAAAACTACACGATATTTATGGATTTGCCGTTGACTTTTAAGCCTGAGCGATCGCAACGGGGAGAACCTGTGATGATGTTTGAGCGCGATCGCCCCAGTCGTTTTGGCATTTTACCACGTCATGGTGACAACAGTAATATCCGCTGGTTTGAAAGTCCTGCTTGCTACGTCTTCCATACCCTTAATGCCTACGAAGACGGCGATGAAGTAGTGCTTATTGCCTGTCGCATGAGTTCTACTACTGTGTTGATTTCTAGTGATTCGCAACCCGACTCAGAAGGAAATATCCCGCGCTTGTATCGCTGGCGATTTAACCTCAACACAGGGACAGTGCGTGAGGAGATGTTGGACGATGTGGCTTCAGAATTTCCCCGCGTCAACGAAAATTTATTGGGGCGACAAACCCGATATGGCTACACTAACAAAATGGCGAATAGTCCCCTACCTCTATTTGAAGGCATAATTAAGTACGACTTCAGCAGTAGACAGTCCCAAACCCATAAATTTGGACAGGGGCGCTATGGCGGTGAAGCTGTATTTGCGCCACGTCCTGGTGCAGTTGCTGAGGATGATGGTTGGCTTGTGACTTTCGTGCATGATGAGAATTCAAACACTTCAGAATTAGTAGTGGTGAATGCCCAAGATGTAACTGCTGAACCTGTAGCGCGGGTGATAATTCCTCAACGAGTGCCTTATGGATTTCATGGTACTTGGGTTGCAGGGGAATAGTTGAGCATTTCGCTTTTACAAAAAGACCTCTCCCTGGTTCTGCTACGCAAAACCTGTCCCTCTCCGACTCGGAGAGGGACAGATTTGAACTTTAGGAACGTGGATTAAATAAAGTGCAAAAGTAGGGTGTGTTAGCGGAGCGTAACGC
>NZ_JAYGHD010000324.1:0-31695 GCF_034932245.1 Nostoc sp. UHCC 0251 | reverse complement strand
AAGGTGATGTCTCTGTTTTTCTTTCCTCTATTACTACTAGCTAGGCAGTTACAAAAAAAGTTTATTTTTAATTTATGAAGCACTCCGTCAAATCCACAATCTAAAATTGGTAGTCAAGATGAGAACATGAGTAGGAAATTAAAATTTTCCCGTTAAGATTAATAAATAAAGTCTCACTAGGCGAGTTAAATACCTACATTTTTCCTTCCCTTAAGTAATTTCATGCAAAATCAAGTGTCTGATAACAACTCTAGTCAACAACCCGATAATTCTTGGATCGCAGAGCTAGGTAGAACAGTGGTACTGAGCATTGTTTTAGCTTTGGGAATTCGTACCTTTGTTGCTGAAGCACGCTGGATTCCTTCTGGATCGATGGAACCGACTCTACATGGTACGCCAAACCAGTGGGAGGCAGACAAAATCATTGTCGATAAGTTGAAGTATAAATTTGCTAACCCACAGCGGGGAGATATTGTAGTATTTTCACCTACAAAAGAGCTACAAAAAGAACAATACCAGGACGCTTTTATTAAACGTGTAATTGGCTTACCTGGAGAAAAAATACAACTTAGGGATGGCAAAGTCTATGTCGACAACAAACCCCTCCCAGAATCTAATTACCTCGGCTCTGGTCAGAGTACAGTCATTGATGTTTGTCAATCAGGGGCACAGCCACCTTTTTTAGCGAAACCCCAGACTATACCAGCTGATTCATATTTAGTACTAGGCGATAATCGTAACAATAGCTACGATGGTCGCTGCTGGGGTGTTGTACCCCGCGAGAATATTATTGGACGGGCTGTAGTTCGGTTCTGGCCTTTAAATCATGTTGGAGGAATAGATAAATCGCCAGTATATCCATAATGAATAATATTATTGATGTTCTCCTGGTTTAACAAGTAACGCGAGTGTTTGCTTGCTCAAAAAACCAGAGAATTCTTGAGTCTTAGGGAAACCAATATTTAACCTTAGGCCTACACCTGCTTTACGCTAACGCCAAGCATCTTGAGCGGCTGCCACATTTCTATCGGTTGCGTAGCCGCAATTTAAACAAACATGAATGAATGTGTTCTAATAGCTTTTTTTGTCTACCTCAGTTTGGCAATTTAGGCAAATTTGACTTATTTTGCGACTATTTACTTTCTAAAAATACACGCTACACTTCAAGCAAGTGTCCAAATCCAGCATCTTTGCACAGTTAGTATAACGTATCATCCAGATACTCACTCAAGTACGTATGCCTGTTTAACCATTAGACCTGCCCTGAAAATAGGGAGTGGGGAGTCAATACTTTTCGGTTAAGGGGGAAAGGGGAAAGGGAAAAGGTTTGAATTTACCTTTACCCCTTACCCTTTAACCTTTCCCCCAGACCAAAAAAGAGATTGTTGGGTTTATCCGAAAAGTATTGAGTGGGGAGTAGGGAGTAGGGAAAATAAATTTTCATTGCTCCTTGTGAGTGCAATTCATGGAGTCTCTTGCAAAAGGAACTTTTGCAAGAGATAGGGAAAGGGGAAAAGGGCAAAGGGAAATGAACTTTTCCATCCCTTTCCCCTTCTCCCTTACCCTTTTCCCCACTTCTGCAAGAAGTCTATTGTTCCATCAGGTATAGCGCGAGATTGTCTAAACTTAACCGCTCCAATTTTAGGCGCTCAGACTTTTCGCAAAATCTAAAATCCAAAATTACTATGATGCCTTACCTAGCCAAGATTTTACTGTATCCAGTTAAGTCACTGGATGGTGTTGAAGTTGAGAACGCTAGAGTTCTTGCCAGTGGAGCACTACAGCATGACCGCGAGTTTGCCATTTTTGACAGACAGGGTAAATTTGTCAATGGCAAGCGTCATCAGAAAATCCATTTGCTCAGGGCACAATTTACAATCTTAAATAGAACTATCTCGTTGCAAATGCCAGACGGCGACTCACACCAAATTTTTCATTTAGATGAAGAACGGCAAGCATTAGAAGCAACTTTGAGCGATTTTTTTGAGTTTGCTGTCACATTAAGACAAAACTCTCTGATGGGTTTTCCTGACGATACACACTCACTTGGTCCAACAGTGATTAGTACAGCAACATTGGCAGAAGTAGCTTCTTGGTTTCCCGGTTTAAGTGTAGATGAAATGCGCCGGCGGATGCGTGCCAATATCGAGATTGATGGTGTACCAGCATTTTGGGAAGATCGGCTATTTAGTGAACAAGGTGATTTAGTCTCCTTTCGAGTGGGAGATGTGGATTTTTTTGGGGTTAACCCATGTCAGCGTTGTATAGTCCCAACACGGGATTCTTATTTAGGGGAAGCTTACGCAAACTTCCAAAAAATCTTTGCTACCCAGCGACAAGCAACTCTGCCAAATTGGGTTGCTTCATCATCTTTTAATCATTTTTACAGATTAAGTGTCAATACTCAATTACCCCCATCATCAGCTGGAAAAATATTACAAATCGGTGATGATATTGACATACTTCCATAATAAAATTAACATTTATTTAAAATAAAAAAATCCAAAGTAAATTTTTTTAGATTTTTTTTGTTTTTACTATGTATTTGCATAAAAAGTTTAAAATTGCTGTTATTAAATATAAGTTTTTGTACAAATTCAGAGGCTTGGAGACGGGAAAATCAAAGCATCAGCAATTAAAAATTAAATTAAGGATTGGGTGCTAATGGCGACCTGAAATTTAGAATGGCATACTGTAACTTATTAGTTAAATTTCAGTTTGACTGATAAAATCTGTTGACACATTGCCAGGTAAACCTGAGCAAATCAATGTGTGAGCACAAAGTTTGAAAATTCGAGGTTGGAGGAACTCAAACACTTAAACAAATAAAGTACATAGTAATTGTTTATACCTGGATTTGCAAAAGTATGTCGTAGTCAAAGCGAGCACATACAGTAATCATCTTGAGAATAAGTGTAGCGGATATGGCAAGCATACCCCTAGTATATGTTGGGGAAGAAGCAAACAACAATGTTATCCAAACTTCAGTCCGTCAAATCCATTAATCGCTTAGTTGGCAGAGTTTATGCCAAGATGCCCCTGAGATATGTTCTGATTGTGCCCTTTATATTGCAAATTTGTGGGGCAGTAGGACTTGTGGGCTATCTTTCGTATCAAAACGGTCAAAAAGCGGTAAAGGAGCTTGCTAATCAATTAGAAAATGAAATCTGCGATCGCATTGAACAGCATCTTGATAGCTATTTAACCACCCCCAAGCAAATCAATCAAATCAACTTAGATGCAATTGAGCTAGATTTGCTAAACCTTTCGGACTTTATAACCACCGGAAATTACTTTTGGAAACAAATGCGGGTTTTCAATGTTGGCTACAACAGCTTTGCCAACCCCAAAGGTGAATTTATCGGTATTGAACGTTTAGATAATGGCACGCTCTTAATTAATGAAGTGACCGAAAAGCATGGTATCGGGAAACTTTATGTTTACAATTCAGACCGGAAAGGGAATCGCCGCCAGCTTCAGCAAGTTAAAAATTACGATCCTCGTGTAGAAGCATGGTATACAGATGCGGTCAAGGCAGGCAAACCAGTTTGGAGCCAAATTTATCAATGGGAAGATAAACCAGAAGTTTTATCTATATCTTCCAGCTATCCTGTTTATGATAAAAATCAGAAACTTGTTGGGGTGATTAGTGTTGATTTGATCTTGTCACAAATCAGCAACTTTTTAGCCAACTTAAACACCAAAAAATTGGGTAAAACTTTTATTTTAGAGCGTTCCGGGTTAATAGTGGCTTCTTCTACTACCGAGCCACCTTACACAATTATTAATGGTCAAATCCAACGTCGATCAGCATTAGATAGTGAAAATTCTTTAATTCGACTCACAACGCAGTCGTTGATCGAACGCTTTGGCAGTCTTGAGATCATGGACGGGAAGCAACAGCTAAACTTTACCGCCGATGGAATGCGTTATTTTGTGCAGTTAAAAAGTTGGAAGGACGAGCTGGGTTTAGATTGGCTAATCGTGGCGGTGATTCCCGAAAGCGAATTTATGGGACAAATTAACGCTAACACCCGCATCACCATTTTGCTGTGCATAATTGCTTTTTTAGTGGCTACAAAAATTGGGATTTTGACTGCTGAGTGGGTAATTAAGCCGATTTTACAATTAAATATATCAGCTAAGAAAATTGCTCAAGGGGAATGGGAGCAAACACCAGAAATTCAGCGTTTCGATGAACTGGGGGAACTAGCCAAGTCATTTGAAACTATGGCAAAGCAACTCCAAGCATCCTTTAGTAGTTTGGAAGCAAAGAATGCTCAAATGCAAGTTTTAAATGAGGCGCTATCTCACAGTCAGAGTCAGCTGACTCAATTTTTAGAAGCCATGCCGGTAGGTGTATTTATCATCGATGCTGAAGGTGAACCTTATTATACAAATCAAATTGGGCAACAAATTCTTGGACAAGGAGCGATCGCCCAAGTTAGTGGTGAACAATTGTCAGAGGTATATCAAGCTTACCTTGCTGGCACAGATCAACTTTACCCCAGCGATCGCCTGCCGATTTTGAGAGCATTGCTTGGGGAAAGCGCCAGAATTGACGATATGGAAATTCGCTATTTTGACAAGATTATTCCCATTGAAGTCTTGGGAAAGCCAATTTATGATGAATCAGGAAAACTTGCTTTTGCGATCGCTACATTTTTTGATATTACCCAACGCAAACAAACAGAGAATTTATTAGCAGAATACAATCGCACCCTAGAGGCTCAAGTAAAAAAACGTACTGAAGAGTTCCAGCAAGCGATTGAACAACTGCAAATCACCCAACAAGAACTGATTCAATCGCAAAAAATTGCCGCACAAGAACAACAAGCCGCCGTTCGTGAGGCGGCACGAAGCGCTGCCGCCAACCTCGCCAAAAGCGAATTCCTTGCTAACATGAGCCACGAACTGCGTACTCCACTCAATGCCATTCTTGGTTTTACCCAAGTCATGAGCCGAGATTATTCGCTATCTGGCGAACATCAAGAAAACTTGTCAATTATTAATCGTGCTGGCGAACATCTACTCAACTTAATTAACGACATTCTAGAAATGTCTAAAATCGAAGCTGGCAGAATCACATTCAATAGCAGCAGCTTTGACTTAATTCATGTATTGAAGAACTTAGAAGAGATGTTGCACTTGCGTGCCGCATCTAAAAATTTAGAATTAGTGTTTGAATATGCACAGAACATTCCCAAGTATATAGAAACGGATGAAAATAAACTGTGTCAAGTCTTGCTCAACCTTTTAGGAAATGCCATTAAATTTACTAATACTGGAAGGGTGACGCTACGGGTGAGACTGGGGACTGGGGACACTTCGACAAGCTCAGTGCATCGCTGGGGAACTGGGGAACAGGGAGAGCAAAATCTTCCTCATCCCCCTCATCTCTTCTTCGAGGTACAAGATACGGGCTGCGGTGTTGCCCCAGAAGAAATTGACTTGTTGTTTGAAGCTTTTGAGCAAACTGAAATCGGCAGAAAATCCCAACAAGGGACAGGGCTGGGTTTGGCGATTAGCCGCAAATACGTGCAACTAATGGGAGGAGATATAACTGTCAGCAGTACGCCTGGTGTTGGTAGTACATTTGCCTTTGATGTTCAGATTGCTCTAACTTGTCCCAGAGAAATCTCGCCAACCCAAATTAAATCCCAGATTATAGCTTTAGCAGCTACTGAAAAAGCATACCGCATCTTAGTAGTTGACGACTCCAAAGAAAGCCGTCTATTGCTAGTTAAGATTCTCACATCTATTGGTTTTGAAGTCAGGGAAGCTACAGATGGTAGTGAAGCAGTTGCTAATTGGGAATCTTGGCAACCACATTTGATTTTTATGGATATGCGAATGCCTGTCATGGACGGTTACGAAGCGACAAGAATAATTCAAGCTAAACAAATGGGGCATGAGGCAGCCAATACGTTGCGTAAGTCCTACCCAAGATTGAAACAGCTGTTGCCATCGAGTAATCAGTACCTTGCACAAGGCTTCCCCGATTCAGGCGACTGCGAAGTTCTCGAAGTTGTACCTATATTCAAAAGCCAGCTAGGCCCAGCGTCTCCCACACCAGAAACAGCTGGTGTCAGGGTAAATGATGCTTCTGGTGCGTCCGCCAATCGAACGCCAATAGCTCTGGCTCCCCCTTGTGACTTCTCCGAGGTAGGGCAGGGTGGCTCCAATACACACACAATCATTATTGCCCTAACTGCTAGCGCCTTTGAGGAAGAACGCCAGAAAATTTTATCCATTGGCTGCGATGATTTTATTCGCAAGCCATTCACACAAGAAGTATTATTGGAAAAACTGAGCCAACATCTAGGTGTAAAGTATACCAACGAAGTAGAAACTACTAATACAATGGTTGTCGATCAACCTACACAGATATTTGTCAGTGCTGCCGAACTCCTGAGCCGCTTATCACAAATGTCACCTGATTGGCTACAACATATTTACTATGCCGCAGCTAGCTGTAGCGATGAACTGATTTTAGAGTTACTCAAGCAAATTCCATCAGATAATGGTCAAGTTTTCAAAGTTCTCAGGGATTTAGCAAATAACTACCAGTTTGAGAAAATCATGGAATTGACTAAAACAAACGTAGAATGAATCACGAGCACTTAGACCCTAATAAAAAAGATATTTTGATCGTTGACGATATGGCGGATAACCTCCGGGTTTTATCCTCGATATTGACAAGGGAAGGGTATAACGTTCGTAAAGCCTTGAACTGGCAAATGGCACTGACAGCAACTCAAACACTGTTACCGGATTTGATTCTACTTGATATTATGATGCCAGAAGTAGATGGCTATGAAATTTGTCAGACCTTTAAAGCTTGGGAGCTAACAGCCGATATTCCGGTGATTTTTATTAGCGCTTTAGATGATGTTTTTGACAAAGTTAAAGCCTTTAAAATGGGTGGTGTCGATTACATCACCAAGCCTTTTGAGTTTCAAGAAGTTTTGGTACGAGTGCAAAATCAACTGGCATTGAGGTCGGCGCGATTAGAAATATTGAAACTAAATGTCGAACTAGAACATCGGGTAAAAGAGCGAACTGGGGAGCTAGAAAACACTCTACAAAAGCTCCAAAAAGAAATCAATTACCGCCAAAAATTACAAAGTAAACTTTTAAATATAGCACTGCATGATTCACTAACTGGATTACCAAACCGAGTTTTGTTTATCAGGCAGCTAGAAAATGCTCTCAATCGGGCCAAGCAAGAATCTAATTATCAGTTTGCTCTCCTATTTTTGGACTGCGATCGCTTCAAAGTTGTCAATGATTCCCTTGGTCATCTAGTGGGAGATGAATTGCTAATAGCCATCGCTCGCCGTCTGCAAGCATGTCTGTTACCTATTCATACTTTAGCACGATTGGGTGGTGATGAATTTGGAATTCTTCTAGAAAATATTACAGATATAAATATAGCAATCCAAGTTGCTGAAAGGATTTTGCAACAGCTATCGCTGGCTTTCAAACTGTCAAGATATGAAGTATTTATGAATGCCAGTATTGGTATTAGTTGGGGCAATAAAAATTACGAGCGCCCAGAGTATTTATTGCGGGATGCTGATACGGCAATGTATCGGGCTAAAGCTGAAGGAAGAGCCAAATATCACGTTTTTAATCCCACCATGCATCAGGAAGCTATTCAGCTTTTAGATTTAGAAAATGACCTCCGAAGGGCTGTTGAAAGGCAAGAATTCCTTGTTTACTATCAGCCAATTGTTTCTCTAACTACAGGCAGAATTTCTGGATTTGAAGCCTTGGTGCGCTGGCAACATCCGAATCGCGGTCTAGTTTCTCCTATTGAATTTATCCCTGTGGCAGAAGAAACAGGTTTGATTAATCCTATCAATACTTGGGTATTACGGTCAGCTTGCCATCAACTGAGCATCTGGCAACATCATCTAGTAACACCAGAACCTCTAACTATCAGCGTCAATTTGAGTGCTAGGTTATTTTCACAGCCTAATTTGGTAGAGCAAATTGACCGAATAATTTATGAAACTAAAATAAACTCTGCTTATTTAGAATTAGAAATTACAGAAAGTGTAATTATGGAAAATACGAATGCGATTAAAATAATTCTTCAAGAATTAAAACAGCGCAAAATCAAGTTAATTATGGATGACTTTGGTACAGGATATTCCTCCTTGAGTTACCTGCATAGTTTTCCTTTGAATGCGCTCAAAATTGATAAATCTTTCGTTAAACGTATGCAGGAAAATAAAGAGAATATGGGGCTAGTACCAGCAATGATTAGCATTGCTAACTCAATGGGAATGAGTGCGATCGCTGAAGGTGTCGAAACACAAGAACAGTTAGCCCAATTGAGAACTTTAAACTGTAATTTTGCTCAAGGATATCTATTTTCTAAACCCATAGAAGAAGAATTGGTTCTTAAGTTACTTGCCACATCACCTCAATGGTAGCTATCAAATAGCACTTGAGAAAAATTCCATTGTTGACGCTCGGCTAGATAATCTGTGCGTATTATCTACTATACTGCTGTAAGCGGGCTATCAAGTTCGCACAGTTCCTAATATGCTAATACCTGTGGTAGTCTGTAAAACTCTCCAAGCACTGTGGGAGTTAGACTAGAAATATAAATAGTTAGGTGAAGTTGATAAAAATTTTCAGGATTACTTCAAATAAACATTTACTATTCTCAATTGTTACAAACATAGCTTTTTATAAATAATGCATTTCAATCAAACTAACCATCATAAAAGAAATATTTTAGTGGTCGATGATACCCCAGATAATTTGCGGCTCTTATCGGCGATGTTGACTGCACAAGGTTTTGAAGTTCGCAAAGCCTTAAATGGTAAAATGGCACTGACTGCGTGTCAAATGGTTTTACCAGATGTGATTTTGCTGGATATCAATATGCCAGATATGGATGGCTACCAAGTCTGTCAACAGCTGAAAGCTGACGATAAAACAAGTGATGTCCCAGTCATTTTTATTAGCGCCCTAGATGATGTTGTAGATAAGGTAAAAGCCTTTGATGTTGGTGGTGTAGATTATATTGCAAAACCTTTTCATGGCGCAGAGGTTGTATTGCGAATTGAAAATCAGATTAATTTACGTTTGCTGCAAGTTAAACTGCAAGAAAAAAACTTTTTACTCCAACAGGCTCTTGACAACTTGCAAGCCTCTCAAGTTAAACAAATTCAGAACGAAAAAATGGTGGCACTGGGGCAACTAGTGGCTGGGCTTGCTCATGAAATTAATAATCCTATCAGTTTTATTTATGGAAATCTCCAATATGCCGGTCAATATGTGCAAGACCTAGTGAATCTGATTGAGGTCTATCAACAGGAATATCCTAAACCCACATCAAAAGTTCAGCAAATAGCCAAAGATATAGACCTGAATTTTCTGATTACGGATCTGCAAAACCTGATAAGTGCAATGTATCGAGGATCTGATCGCATTCGAGAAATTGTACTAGCGCTACAACACTTTTCTCGGCATGATGAAGCAGAGATGAAGCGGGTAAATATCCATGAAGATATTGAAAACACTTTGGTGATGTTACAACATCGACTCAGGGAAACAGCAGACCGTCCCGCAATTGTTGTAGTGAAAGATTATGGTAACTTACCTCTAGTCACTTGTTATGCGAGTGAATTAAACCAAGTATTTATGCATCTGTTGAATAATGCTATTGATGCAATAGAAGAGGGAGTGGGGAATCAATCTCCTACTCGCTACCCCTTAACGCCACTTGAGGAAATCTCAGACGCTCTCTACGGGACGCCCGACGTAGCTTGCTTCCCTGAAGGGGTAAACGAACTTGGTAACGCTACGCTATCGCCCTTGGCGTCTCCCCAACTCTTAGAGATACTACACGAAGGGAGAAGACCGTATCGGCTCCTCTCTACTCCTCAAATTCGGATTCATACAGAGGTGACAGACTTGAATATGGTCAAAATTGCGATCGCAGATAATGGCCCTGGTATAGAAGAGTCGTTGCGATCGCGTTTGTTTGACCCATTTTTTACTACAAAACCTGTGGGTAAAGGTAGTGGGCTAGGATTATCTATTAGCTATCAGATTATTGTCCAAAAACACCAAGGAAATATTACCTGCACTTCTTCTGTTGAGCAAGGAGCAGAGTTTGTGATCGAAATTCCTATTGAGCAACCTCAGCGTTAGGTGATAGCAATTCGCAATTCGCAATTCGCAATTCGCAATTTTAAAAAACTTAGAGCTAGCCTTTTAGGGTTTACATCTGTTTCATAATTTTAGTGGTATTGGTATGATGTCATCTCGTTCCCATACTCCGCATCAAAGCTAGTACCGCAAGGTGAAAGTCAAAAGTTAAAAATATTATGGAATAAGCTCTTTAGGGATTTTAAATGGTTGCTCTATTTTTGCCGTGGCGTACTAGACACTTTTTTGGTCTTGTATTTGCATTTGCAAGATAGTAAAATTTTTGGGTTGCTCTTCTTTTTACTGTGACAGGCTTAAGGGCAGTTGAACTGTGAAGGTTGTCCAGCCTTGAGAACTGTTAACTTCAATTGTGCCTTGGAGATATTCTACTAATTTCTTCACTAATGCTAAACCTAATCCTGTGCCGTTATTTTGCCAGCGATCGCTTTGATTAATCTCGTAAAACTGGTCAAATCTTTGAGATTGTTCTTGTGTCTCACTTCTAGAAATCTGGTAGAACGGGTCAAAGATTCGAGATTGTTCTTTTATGGGTATTTCAACGCCAGAATTACCAATTGTGATTTGAAAATAGGGAACTTGAAAATTATTTGATACACCAGATTCAGCATCATCATTTACGAGACTTTTTGTTGGGGAGATGAACTCGGCAGTTACCGTAATCTTTTCATGATTAGGGCTGCATTTACAAGCATTATTGAGTAACTCTGAGATAATTTCAGTCAGGCTAGCCAAGTCTGAAACTAAAGCTGGTAAATCTGGAGAAATGGTAACTTGCAATATCTGTTGTTTAGCTCGAATACGCGCCTCAAAACCTTCAATAACATGAGAAAGCCAGTTTTGGAGTCGAATTGAAGTTAATTCTAATGGATAGACATCTGCATCAATCATTCGCATATGCAGTAAATCGTCTACTAAATCTAGCTCTTGTTCGCACTGATCGCGCAGGATAGTTAAGTAGCGGGCTACAGATTCAGATGGAGAAGGTGGTTTTAAATTTAAAATACCCTGCCGATCAAGAATATTTTCTAACACCGATATTGCCATTTTGATGTTTGACAAAGGCGTTCGCATCTCATGAGAAGTGGTTGCCAGAAAATCCTCTTTCAATTGGTTTAGGCGTTGGAGTTCTGCCACTTGAATTTCTAGTTGTTGGGTACGTTCAGTTGCAAGATTTCGTTCTTCAGTTAGCCGTCGTTGCGTGTCATCCCGGAAAACTAGTACGGCTCCTGTAATTACACCTTTGTTATCTCTTAGGGGAGTAGCGCTATCGGCTACTGGAATAGTTGTGCCGTCTTTGGAAATTAATAGGACGCGACTGCCTAGATAGATAATAGTTTCTTGCTGGAGAGCTGTGATAATTGGATTTTCTACGGTCAGTTGAGTTTGTTCGTCAATGAGTTTCATCACTTCAGTTAACATCTTGTCTTTAGCTTCATTCCATCGCCATCCTGTCAGGGCTTCAGCTACCTGATTGATGTACTTAATATGCAATTGAGTATCCACTACAATTACTCCGTCACCCATTCCTCGAAGTACGGAACTCAAAAATTGTTCGCGATCGTAGCGATTAAGTGCTGTTTGAATGGCAACGTAGAGTTCTTGCTCCTTGATGGGTTTGAGAATATATCCAAAGGGTGATGTGAGTGTTGCCCGCTCTACAGTACTTTTATCAGAGTGCCCTGTGAAGTAGATAACGGGAATTTGCAAATTCTGCCAGATTCGCTCCGATGCTTGGATGCCGTCCATCTCACCGCGTAATCTGATATCCATTAAAATCAAGTTTGGGCGTAATTCAGTTGCTTTTTCAATTGCGGCTTCTCCTGTATCAGCGATATCTAAAACAGTGTATCCCAGAGACTCTAAATTTTCTTGTAAGTTGAGGGCAAGAATATATTCGTCTTCAACAACAAGAACTCGAACTGCCTCCTTTTTTTGGGTGTTTGATAAGATGCTAATCATGTTTATGCCCGGCTGTTTGTAAAAGTAATTTTAAACTGTGTTCCCTGTTGAGAGTCAATTTCGAGCTTTCCCACTAGCTGCTTAACTAAACCATGTACAAGGGTTAGTCCGAGGGTTTTAGTTGTCTTGCTATCAAAATTTTCAGGTAAACCAATACCATTATCTCGAATAATCAGTGTTAAATTAGACTCGCATTCTTTATAAAAATTAACCTCAATTTCCCCACTATTTTTACCAACAAAGGCATATTTTAAAGCATTGGAAAACAGTTCATTGATAATTAAACCACAAGGAATGGCGGTTTCAATGTCGAGGCTAGCATGAGCAACTTGAATCTTCAGTTGAATTTGGCTGGAACTGACATTATAAGAATTAAACAAATGAGTTGTTAAATCTGGAATGTATTGAGCGAAATCAATATCAGCGAGGTCTTCAGAGCGATATAACTTTTCATGAACTAGGGCAATGGAAGCAATGCGGTTTTGGCTATCGCGCAAAGTTGCAGCTACTACAGGATCTTGTATACGTCTGCACTGCATTTGCAGCAAACTGCTGACAATTCCTAAATTATTCTTAACACGATGGTGGATTTCTTTGAGTAAGACCTCCTTTTCTTTGAGAGAAGCTTTAATTTTTTCTTCTGCTTGCTTGTGCTCGGTGATATCTTGGTGGACAGCTACAAAAACGCTGCCATACTCAGGATGATCAAAGACGGAAGTAGTCGCACTACACCAGAAGGGAGTGCCATCTTTCTTAAGATTATGAACTTCATAGGTTGCCTCACCATTTTGCAAGACAGCAGTCCTAATCGCCTGATTAACATCTTCAGGTTTAGCATGTTCATCACCGTAGTTAAGAATCGACACATGCTGACCGATTAATTCACCAGTTTCGTAGCCAAACATCAGTTCAAATTTAGGATTAGCGTAGACAATAATGGCATCAGTTGCTCTAACCAAGCAAAGTCCCTCTGCCATGTTGCGGGTAATTATTGCTTGCAACTCTAACATCTGTTCAGCGCGTTTGCGATCGCTGATTTCAACTACTACCATGCCCACGCTAATGGGTTGATTGGCTTCAGACTGAATCGGAAAATAGGAAGCCAGCCAAGTCCGAATTACACCGGGGAGTTTGGGAGTTTCTCCAGCAATCTCCAAATCCAGAATCGCTTCACCTGTTGTCAAAACATGTTGCAATAACTGCTCCGGCTTTGGTGTCAAATCGGGGGCAATCTCCCACAGGGTTTTGCCAATATGCGCGGCTGCCGGAATACCATTAATTTTTGCTAATGCTTCATTAATAAATGAGAAACGCAGTTCTTGATCTACAATGCTTACACCAACGGGTGCGCTATTGATGAAGGCATCCAATAACTTTTGCTTGTGAGCAAGTTCTCGCTCCAGAATCTTGCGTTCTGTAATGTCAATCGCTACCCTACCCACTAACTTTTGTGCAGAAAATCCCAGAATTGGGAACTTGTATACTAAAAATACACCAAGGGTGCCGTCTGATCGGGGAGCAACTTCGATCACTTCAATTACCTGATTTGTCTGTGCGACTGTCTGAATGTGAGCGAAATGCTGCCGAGCAATATCATCTGAATAGAGGTCAAAAATGGATTGCCCAATCACCTGTTCGGGTAGTAGTTTCAATGTACTCAGGTATTTTTGGTTTAAGTAAAGTACACGCCCCTCGATATCAGTTATCCAAGCTAGCACTGGGCTATTGTTCATAAATGCCTGGAACCGAGCTTCACTTTCTCGCAGGGCTGCTTCTATTTGTTTCTGAACGCTGATATCAATAATTACGCCGAGCATTCGTACTGCTTCGCCTGCTTCGTTGTAAACGCCGCGCCCTTTACCAGCGAGCCAGTGAATACTGCCATCGGTATAAATGACTCGATATTCAGCTTCATAATTAGTATGCTCTGTTAAGGCATTCATTAAAGCCTGTTCAACTTGTTCAACATCCTCTGGATGAATAGAATTACGCCATAGCTGATACTTCGCGGTTAATGTTTCTGGCTCCAACCCTAGCAAGCGAAAATGGTTGTCGTTCCAGAGGACTTCTCCTGTTTGAACATTCCAATCCCAAAGACCAATGTTGTTAAATTCCAAAGTTAGCCTCAGTTGTTCTTCACTTCTAGCTAAGGCTACTTCGGTTTGTTTGCGTAAGCGAAGCTCGTCGTAGACATCGTTGATGTCCCGATGAGTACCAGTCATCCGCAAAGGATTACCCTGTTCATCTCGCATTACAACTTTGCCGTAGTTGGCAATCCATTTGTATTCGCCAGACTTAGTTCGGAGTCGATAGTCAAATTTGTAGGGTACTGAACTATCCTTTAAGTGATCTGCCAGGATTTTCTCAATCCAAGGCTGATCGTCTGGATGAACTAATCCCTTCCAAGTGCTCAAATCCTGCGGAAGTTCATCAAAGCTGTATCCAAGCATTTCTAAATAGCGGGGGCTGTAATATACCTCTCCAGCGAGAATATTCCAGTCCCACAAACCATCCCCAGAAGCCTCAAGGGCCAACTGTAATCGTTCCTCACTTTCTCGGAGGGCTACTTCTGCCAGTTGACGATCTTCTTCGATACGCTTACGTGCAGTGATATCTGTAACTCGTATTAGGTGCATCACATTGCCTGCAACCGTGATTTCTTTAGCTGCTATATTTCCCCAAAAGGAATTGCCCTGCTTGGTGACATATTCAATTTCTCGACTCCAAAACCCTTGGTGGCTAATTTCTTCGGCAATTGAGTCTAACTCATTAGGGGTGAACTGTCGTTTTTGCAGAATGTGACCTTCAATATTAATGAGTTCAGCTTTACTAGAGGCTGCAAATAGTTTCACTGCTCGATCGTTACAGTCAGTGGTCAGTAATGTTTCTACATCCACCAGAAACAGCGCATCAGCAGACTCATTATAAACAGCTTCTAATAGGTCGCGGCTCTTGATGATTTCTAACTCGGTTTGTTTCCGTTCTGTAATATCTAGCACTGAGCCTAACAGCTTAACTGCCTGTCCTTGAGAATTATAAGCTATCTCTGCTTTAGACTCAATGTAGCGGACTGAGCCATCGGGTCGGATAATTCGATACTCAATATTGAAAGGGGTTTTTTGGGCAATTGCTCGTTCAAAATTGGTCTGGAACAGTTCCCGATCCTCTGGGTGAAGCATCTGGAGGAATTCTGCCTGGGTGGGTTCGCTTTGAGTTGGATTTATACCAAAAATGCGAAAAGTTTCCCTTGACCAGTAGCGCTTTTTCATTTCTAAGTTCCATTCCCAACTGCCTACATGGGCGATTTGTTGAGTAGTGGCTAGCTGCGCTTCACTTTGTTGGAGTTTTTCCTCAGCCTGTTTGTGTTCGCTAATGTCTCCAAGTGAACCGACTAATCGAACTGGATCACCATTTTCATTCCAAATAGCTTTTGCTCGCGATCGCACCCAGCGATAACTGCCATCCTTGCACCGCAGACGATACTCAACGTTATAATCGGCAACTTGCCCAAGCAAATAAGCTTCTTGTGCAGTCATGACTCTGGTATAATCATCAGGATGAATGCGAATACTCCACTCATCATCGCAATCGCTAAGTTCGTTGGGTTCATATCCCAGAATTGTGAACCAACGGGCAGACCGGAAGGTTTGATTAGTAGATATGTCCCAATCCCAAATAGCCTCATTAGTACCTGCGATCGCTAATTGCCAACGTTCTTCACTTTGGCGCAGTGTTTCTTCAGCTTTTTGGCGATCGGTGACATCTACTACTAGCCCATCCCAAGCCACACGCCCATCCTGTAACTGACTTGGCGTAGAGCGAAAATGGAACCATTTGAGTTCTCCACTGGGCGTTCGGATTCGCAGTTGAATATCAAACACAGATAGGTTCAGGCGGGACTCTTCAACAGCTGCCTGTAGACGGGGGATATCCTCCGGGATAAACTGGCGATAAAGCAGAGATGAATCTCTGAGTGCATCTTCTACCTTGACTTCTGTTAATCTTTCAATTCCCCCACTCAGGTAGGAAAAGCGATCGCTACCATCCAATTCCCGGATCACCCGATAAACTGCGCCATTGGGCAAATTATCTCCAATCAAGTACAACATCACTTCCCGTTCATGCAAGGCGAGTTCTGTTTGTTTGCGTTCAGTAATATCTCGCCCTTCTGGAATCAACAAAACAACTTGGCCCGTTTCATTTTGTAGCGGGCGCAGTGAAAAATCGATTGTTGCTACTTGGTTATTTGCGCCGAGAACATCAACTTCATAACGGATAAACTCCCCTTGAGCTGCACGAGCGATCGCTTGTTTTAATTTTTCTTGAGTTCGCGGTGAAATCGTCCACCAGTGTGCTTCCCAAAAGGGACGGTTGATAACATCTTCTAACTTCAGCCCGCCAAAACTTAGCGCAGTCTGGTTCGCCTCTAGTAAAATGCCATCCGGTGTTAGTAAACCGGTGAATTGGAAAGTGTTATTGAAGATAGCGCGGAATCGGCGATCGCTTTCTTGTAGTGCAATAGTCCGTTCCTCCACTTTGGCTTCTAACTCTCTTTTGAGGGTTTGCAGGTTGTGGTAGAGTTGGGCTTTTTGAATAGCGATCGCTAGTTGCACCGTCAGTTGGTTGAGAAATTCTACCTCAGATGTCTGCCATTGTCGGGGGGCAGAACATTGATGCACGATAAATAGCCCCCATGCAACTGCTGAAGTCCCTGAGTTCTCTAATAAAATGGGGACAACTAAATTCGCCTTGACCTGAAACTGTTCCAAAAGTTGAATATGGCGATCGCTTAAACCCGCTTCATAAATGTTCGTTGCTGCCCAGATTTTGCCTTGGCGGTATTCTTCCCCCTGGCTTTGCTGAAAACAGGTATCTTCAATCTCAAATCCCAAAGTTGGTATCCATTGGGGTAAAACCGACTCAGCTATAACCTTACCCTGCATCTGATGATTAAATTGATACACCACCACGCGATCAGCCTTGAGTAACTGACGAACTTCTTTGACACTCGTAGCGAGGATATCCTGAAACTTCAAGGACTTACGAATATCAAGAGCGATCGCTCCTATTAACTTTTGTTGTTCCTGTAGCTGTTTTAGCTGCTGCATTAGCTGTAATTGTTAGCTTTATAACCTACGTACAACTGCCCCATGCCCAATGCCCCATGCCCCATGCCCCATGCCCCATGCCCCATGACCTGAATCAAGCAATTCGGACTTTTTCTTGATTACAGACTACTATTTTGAGTCGCATAAACGCATAATAGAAGTGTGACTGATCTGTTCGTCCCTTTACAATCTCTCAAACAAGGTGACTGGTTCAAGCTCATCTGCGGAGCTAGCTTCCAGCATTTGCCGGCAGTCAGAAGTTTAACGTTAGCCTATACTTTGGCGGGCGCTGACTGCATAGATGTTGCAGCTGATCCAGCGGTGATTGCAGCAGCACAAGCAGGGCTACAAGTAGCCAAAACTCTGGCTAGGGATGCCCAAAAGCGAGGCTTTGACTACCAAGGTAACTCACCCTTTTTGATGGTCAGTCTCAACGATGGAGAAGACCCTCATTTTCGGAAAGCAGAATTTAACCCTACTGAGTGTCCTAAAGATTGCCCTCGACCCTGTGAACGGATTTGTCCGGCACAAGCAATTGTGTTTAACAATCCAAAAGAAGACTTTTCGGGAGTAATATCGCAAAAGTGCTATGGCTGCGGTCGTTGTATACCAGTTTGTCCATATAATATAATTAATACAAGTTCATATATGTCAACGCCGGGAGCGATCGCGCCATTGGTAATGTCAACGGGAGTAGATGCCGTAGAAATCCATACGAAAGTCGGGCGTTTGGCAGAATTTGAGCAATTATGGCAGGCAATTTCACCGTGGGCCGATCAATTAAAAGTACTAGCTATCAGCTGTCCCGATGGCGAGGGGATGACTGACTACCTAAGAGCAATATATGACCTGATTGCCCCACTCAAGAGTGCTTTAATTTGGCAAACCGACGGCCGCCCCATGAGCGGTGATATTGGCGATGGTACTACTTTAGCGGCGGTGAAATTAGGGCAAAAAGTCTTGGCAGCTAAGTTACCGGGATATGTGCAGTTAGCAGGCGGCACTAATAGCTATACCGTTGCTAAGTTGAAAGCAATGGGACTGCTGAAGAGAGCAGGGGGAGCAGGGGGAGCAGGGGGAGCAACAACCTCCTCATCTCCCTCATCCCCCTCATCCCCTCCATCCATTTCTGGGGTCGCCTACGGTAGCTACGCCCGTGTACTGCTGTCACCAATTCTCGAACAGTTAGAGAATAAGGAGGTAAGTAACATTAATATGAAGGCGAATCTTAGTCTAGAAGAAGATGATACATTACTTTGGCAAGCTGTAGAACTTGCCCATTCTCTCGTTTCTCAGATCAAATCACAGCAGGAGCGCTAATCGCTCGTTCTTTGGAAATTATCCAGGGCGGTTTCTCCTGTATGCAAATGTCCTCGCTATCTCTAAAAACGTCACCATAGAAAGCATGACGATTACAGACGATCTCCAAAAGTTATTAGACATTTTGCCCCAAGACCTGCGACAAGTACTAGAGAGTCATCCCAAACGAGATAGTTTAGTAGAAGTGGTCTTGGATTTGGGTCGTCGCCCAGAAGCTCGCTTTCCTAATCAAGCTGAGTATTTGAGCGAAGTACCCGTTACTCAAGAACAGATAGATGATTGCATTCAACGAGTCGGAATCTTTGGCGGAGATAATCGGGCAGGAATTGAGCAAACTTTGCATCGGATCAGCGCCATCCGCAACCGCACGGGTAAGATTATTGGCTTGACCTGTCGCGTTGGTCGAGCGGTATTCGGAACCATTGGCATGATCCGCGATTTGGTAGAAACTGGTAAATCGATTCTCATGCTGGGGCGTCCAGGCGTGGGCAAAACTACTGCCTTACGGGAAATTGCCCGGGTTTTGGCGGATGATTTGCATAAGCGAGTGGTGATTATTGACACCTCCAACGAAATCGCTGGGGATGGTGATGTTGCCCACCCCGCCATTGGTCGCGCTCGGCGGATGCAAGTAGCTCATCCAAATGAACAGCATCAGGTGATGATTGAGGCAGTGGAAAACCACATGCCAGAAGTTATCGTCATTGATGAAATTGGCACAGAACTGGAAGCTTTGGCAGCTCGTACCATTGCGGAACGGGGTGTACAGTTGGTAGGTACTGCCCACGGAAATCAGATCGAAAACCTGATTAAAAACCCCACCCTGGCTGATTTAGTTGGGGGTATCCAAGCTGTGACACTGGGAGACGATGAAGCCAGACGCCGAGGCTCTCAAAAAACTGTTTTGGAGCGTAAAGCCCCTCCTACCTTTGAAATTGCTGTGGAAATGTTGGAACGCCAACGTTGGACAGTACACGAAAGTGTTGCTGATACGGTAGATAATTTGCTGCGGGGGCGTCAGCCTACTCCACAAACTAGAACCGTAGATGACCAGGGTAAAATCGCTGTTACAAGGCAGTTAGCTGTTGTCAATGGTCGTGGTGGACAGCTAGGGACAGTGGAGGAATCTTTCCCACCAGCGCGACCATCTAATGGCTGGCGTTCATCTGGACAAATGGTAGCATTGCCGCAATTGCCTGTAGAAAGGGTGACTGGACGCAGTGAGTTTGATCGTTTGCTGGATGAATCCTTCAATTATTCTGAGAGCATCGATTTGGATGCTACTACCAGACAGCCAGGGCCCAATGGTGAAGATTTGCCATTGCACGTTTACCCTTATGGCGTTAGCCGCCATCAACTAGAACAGGTAATTAGTGTACTAACTTTGCCCGTGGTATTGACAAAAGATATAGATAGTGCTGATGCGATTTTAGCACTGCGATCGCACGTCAAAAACCACGCCAAATTACGGCAAATGGCCAAAGCCCGTCATGTGCCCATCCACGTGATTAAGTCCAGCACCATTCCCCAAATTACCCGTGGCTTGCGACGGTTGCTGAACATGGACGACCCGGAAACGGCCGATGACCTAGAATTGCAACTGTTTTTGCACAATGGTAGCGATGATGAGATGGATGCTCTTGAAGAAGCCAGACTTGCTGTTGAGCAAATTGTGATTCCTAAAGGACAGCCAGTCGAATTATTGCCGCGTTCTTCCCAAGTCCGCAAAATGCAACATGAGTTGGTAGAACATTATCGCCTCAAGTCGCATAGTTTTGGTGAAGAACCAAATCGAAGATTGCGGATTTATCCGGCGTAACCTCACCCCAACCCCTCTTCGCATTGCGGAGAGGGGATGTCAGCCCCTTTGGGGAAGTCAAAAGTCAAAAGTCAAAAATTTATCAAGCCCATAAATAAATTTAGTTGCTCTGTAACAAGGACGCCGTAAATATGCGCGGTGCGTCTCAAAATACATTTTTTATTTTTCCATAAATAAATTTACTTGTTTCTTTCTGGTCGCTAGGAGACACTTGATGTCCTATAGAGAGTTTTCGTTAAGAAAAGTAAAACAAGATTTTAATCTTACCTTAGTAGAAGGTGGGCGATTTTTACCTCCTATAGAACCAATCTTACCTAGTCCTTTGTTGGCTGAATTTTTAGCAGAAAGTATCCAGCTAGCAATTGCAATGGGTTCTGAGAAAGCTAGATCAGAATTGATTATTAGCCCAATCTTGTTTGAAGTCCGAAAAATTCTTAACAGACAAATCAGTTTCTTTTCTGGAGAAGAATTTAATGTTGATCCAGAAGTGGGATTGGCGGGATTTTGTGACTTTCTGATTAGCGCTTCGCCAGAACAGTTATTTATTGAAGCTCCAGCAGTGGTGATTGTAGAAGCCAAAAAGGAAAATCTTAAAGGTGGTTTGGGACAGTGTATCGCAGAAATGATCGCCGCCCAAAAGTTTAATGCCAAATACGAAAAACCGATTGCTACTATCTACGGTAGTGTTACTAGTGGCAACCTGTGGACATTCCTCAAGTTAGAGGATAGCACTGTAACTATTGATTTAACTGAGTACTTAATTCCGCCAGTCGAACAAGTCTTAGGTACTTTAGTGTGGATGATTCGGTCACAATCAACTTAAGGTTGGGTTTCGCTTCTGATTACTGTTGAGTGCGATTGGTGATTTGCTAGCCCAACGCAAACCAGAACTTGCCATTATTTTTTACAAACAAGCTGTGAATGTCACAGAAAACATTCGTCGAGACTTACGAGATCTTTCCCGCGAACATCAAAAATCCTATACACAAACCGTAGCAAATACTTATCGCAGTTTGGCTAACCTTTTACTCTCCCAAGGACGAGTTCTCGAAGCCCAACAAGTCTTGGAACTATTAAAAATCCAAGAATTACGCGATTTTACCCGCAATACCAGAGTAGGAGACGAAGCCACAGGCATTGCCTTAGCCCGTATTGAAGAAGACATCCTCAATAAATTTGGCACACTGATCGCCTTTGGTGCGAAAGTTTACGAATGTGAACAGCAAAAATGTAACAAACTAAGCCAACTGCGCGACCAACTCGATGCCCTAACCACAAAATTCAATCAGGATTCTAACGCCTTTCGGAAAACCCTACAAGATAGACTAGCTAGCGACCCCGCCCTCCTCGAACCCACCCAAATGAGCAGTACTGCCGCCAAAATCGTTACGGTTGAACGAGGCACTGTATTAATTTATCCTCTGGTCTTAAAAGACAAAATCCGTATCCTTTTGGCGGCTAGGGCAGGAGAAGAAGGAGTAGTTTTCCGCAGTTTTGAAACACCTGTCAGTCAAGAGCAACTCTGGAAAACTGTTGCTCAGTTTAGAACCCAACTATCCAGTTCTAGCGATCTGGTTGCGGTGAAAGCCACCAGTCAAGATTAATTACCCTAAGCAAGCGTTGGAACATTATAGCCAAGCAAGAGTAGGCTATATTTTCCTTGGGGATTCAGGACATGCAGATGCTCTCCAACGCCGGATAGAAAAACTCAAAAAAACGGCAGTTAATTCAGCAAATATAAAAAATTAGGTTGGTTTTCAATTGTACAAACTTGGTAAGTTTGACTAAATGCCAAGATTAACACCAGAACAGTTAAACGAGGTTGCCAAGGCATTGAATTATTCAACTGGTGAACTTTGAGAATCTGAACCAGATGATAGTGATGGGAAGGAATTTTCTATTGTAGATATCGAGTGAGTGCGATCGCGCTTTATCTTCTCAGCCAAAAGCTCAATTGCCTGACACAGATGAGTACTTAATACTTATGTGACAGTTTCCAACTTTATTATTTGCAGCGAAGGCGAGATAGAAGACAAATTGGATTATAGTTTCCAACTTCATTTTTTCAAGCCTGTTCGATATCAAACGGAAAATTAGGGCTTTTAGCCACTCTGAGTATCCAACTATATTCTTGTTGTACATAGGTTATACATAAACAATAAAGTTTTTAATTGAGAATACATTCGTTAGAATCGAAAGCCCTCATGTAGAGACGCGATAAATTGCCTTCTCTACAGAGAATATACTCGTTAATTATTCTCCTTGACAGACTACTATTTCCGACTTGTAAGGTTTGTAATACTTGGAGTCAAAGTCAGGCTAATTACGAATTATCTTTGCCTCGTCCACTCAATTTTGCAATCATCAATACTAATTGAGTCAGATCAATCGGTTTAGCCAAATGCATTTGGAAACCAGCATCAATTATCTTTTGCCGCTCTTGCTCGGTGGCATAGGCAGTGATTGCTGCTGCTGGAATTTGTCCCCCAGCTTCAACCTCAAGCTCTCTAATCTGGCGAATCAGGGAGTAACCATCCTCCTCTGGCATCCCAATATCTGCTAGAAGCACATCATATTTGCTAGGAGATTCAGTTAGAGCCGCGATCGCTTCTTTTGCCGATATAACAACTACTACTTCAGCCCCGAAGTTTTCTAACATCGACTTTATGAAGTCGCGGCTATCCGTTTCATCATCTACAGCCAAGATGCATAACCCTTCAAGGGTAACGGATGGAGTCTTACCATTTAATGTATCAAGAGTCCCTGACAAAACGCTCGGCTCTAAATTAGTTGGTGCAGTAATCTTGGGTGGCATTGAGCGCAGAGGCAGCCTGACAGTGATCGTGGTTCCTTTTCGCTCGCCTAGACTCTGTGCTTGAACTGTTCCACCGTGAAGTTCTACAAGATGACGAACGATTGACAAGCCTAATCCAAGTCCCTGACTTGTTTTGCTGCTGCTGGAATCTCCTTGGCGGAAGCGATCAAAAATATAAGGCAGCAAGTCTGCCTGGATGCCAATTCCTGTGTCGCTGACTTGAATTTGGGCGTGAGTATCTACAGCTTGGAGGATGATTCCCACTCGCCCACTGGCTGGAGTGAACTTAATCGCGTTAGAAAGCAAATTCCACAGAACTTGCTGTAAGCGATCAAAATCTCCGACAATTATCGCCGAGTTCAAGTTTGAAACAATTACAATGCTTTTCGCCTCTGCGGACAATTGAATAGACTCTATTGCGGCATTCACTACTGAAACTAGATCAATGAGATAAGTTTTTAAATGAAGCTTTCCACTCGTAATCCGTGAGACATCAAGCATATCATCGATTAACTTAGCTTGCACATTAGCACTCCGCTCCACCACATCCCAGGCATGAGTGACTGTTGCTTGATCTAAATTGCGGGTACGGAAAAATTGCGCCCAGCCCAGTATAGTATTAAGTGGATTACGAAGTTCATGGGAGAGGTTTGACAGGAATTCATCTTTGGTTCGGTTGGCGATTTGGGCCTGTTGACGGGCTGACTGCTCCTGTGCTAGAAGTTGCGATCGCTCTAACTCAAACTGCTTGCGATCGGTAATATCTTCAATTGCTAGCAAAATCCTTTCAGCCTCTCCCTGCTGAACAATTTTCCAAGCATTAAGCAGCATGGTTTTCTGCCCAATCTGCTCAAAACGATGCTCTACCTCTAAGTTTTGAATAGTGGTATTCTTGGCAAGAATGTCTTCTAAGAGCGGTTGTAGTCCAGGCAGGTTCCACTGACCGTTCCCTAGTTCAAAAAACAGAGATTGCGCTGTCTGTAATGGTGAAACTCCAAATGTTTCATAAAACGAGCGATTGGCTTTGTTCACCCGGAAATCAGAATCAAGCACAATTAACGGCACTTGTACCGTCTCCACAATCGCTTCAGCGTAATTCCGGGCTTGTTCTAACGTTGCTGCACTGCGTTTAAGAACATCAATATCTATTAACACCAACACTATGCCGTCAATCTGGTTTTCTGTAGTGCGATAAGGGCGGATGCGGAGATTGTACCAATGTCCCTCCAGAGTTTTGACTTCTAATTCTTTGATGCTGAGTGTGTCAAGAACCTCCAAAATTAGAGGTTCTAAATTCGGAATATCAATATTCGCTCTGATATCGCTCAAAGGTCGTCCAGCATCGGCGGGAATTAAATTGAAAAGCCGCTGCGCCATTGGCGTAAAACGTCGAATCCGTAAGTCATTTGTCAATATCAAAATTGGAATATTGATACTGCCAAGCAAATTTGTGAGATCGTTATTAACTTGGTGTAATTCTAGATTTCGAGAGCGAAGTTCTTCATTAGTTGTGTTGAGTTCTTCGTTGGTTGCCTGAATCTCTTCTTTAGCAGTTTCTAGCTCCTCATTGGTGCTTTGCAATTCTTCATTGCTAGACAGGATTTCTTCATTAGCAACTTTCAGGTCTTGATTGATGTGCTCCTGCTCTTGGATCACCGCTTGCAGATATTCTTGAGTGGCAGCCCGCTCTTGGATGGCGGTTGCGAGTTGCTGCCTGAGCCGAACAATCTCCCGCTCTAAGTCTCCCTGCTCTACGCTTTCAAGATTTACCATGCTGAGGTTGCTAAGACTGGGTGAGGCTTCTTCAAACAAAACCAGAAAGTAGAATTCTTCGTTAGTCGAAGGCTTGAATGGAATTACCTCAATATTGATGATTTTTTCTAGATTGCCAACTTCAATCCGTAACCCATCCTTTCTAACTAGAATTTTTTGCCGTTGTGCCTGATAAATTGTGGCGCGTAGCTCGATGAGCAAACCCTCGCGCACCATTTTGAATAAGTTAATACTTGGTTTCCCCGGTACAAGTTTTAGGTAGAGATCGATTTGTCCCCGAAATTGCAGCACATCCATCTTGTCGTTGATCACCACACCCACTGGGGCATAGCGAGTCAAAATCAGTTGGTCAGTTTTTCTCTCTAAGTCAAACTCATTTAATGGATTCTCAAACACTCTTTTAGGTTCGTCCAGTTTGACTATCGGATAGTTGCTGGTAACGAACGAAAGAATTGGACGAATTGCGGTTAGTTTCTTGGCATAAATTTTATACTTTCTGTCAATTAGAGTAAACAAATCCGAATATTTACCTGTGCCTTCTGAAGTTCCTAGCAGCAGAAAGCCAGTCTGGTTAAGACTGTAATGAAAAATGGGCAATATCCGTTTTTGCAACGTTTCGTCAAAGTAAATCAGTACATTCCGGCAGCTAATTAAATCTAAGTTAGAAAAAGGGGGGTCGCGGCCCAAGTCTTGTCGGGCAAATACACACAGTTCGCGGACAGTTTTGCTAATTTGATACCCACCGCCTTCAATGGCATTAAAGAATCTGCGGCGGCGCTCTAGTGAGACTTGCACCATTTGATTCTCTGCATAAATACCAGACCTTGCTTTGTCAATCGCTATCTCGCTGATATCTGTAGCAAAAATCTGGATTGGTGGCGGGGTTACTTTATCTGACAAAAACTCCAGCAAAGAGATAGCGATCGAATACACTTCTTCGCCTGTCGAACACCCAGCTACCCAAATCCGAATCGGCATTGCCGATTTGTTTTGGATGATAGTGGGAAAGACTCGCTCTTTCAAGAGTTGAAATGCTTTGGGGTCGCGGAAAAAATAGGTGACGTGGATCAGAATTTCTTCATAGAGCGCCTTGACTTCACTCGGATTCTTTTGCAAATACTGGGCATAATCCTCCAAGCGTTTTAGTTTATACAACAGCATCCGGCGCTGGATTCGGCGATCAAGGGTGTTGGGCTTGTAGTGGCTAAAGTCAACTCCAGTTGTTGATCGTAGTAACACTAATATAGTCGCCAGGGCATCTCCCTGTTCGGGAAATTTCTCAATTGCGATCGCTGGCAATGAATCAGAAATAAAAGGATTGCGACTGAGGTTTGCCAGTTCCTCGGCAATTTTTTGAGGCGGTAGCACAAAATCAACATTCCCTGTGGCAACAGCAGTATTGGGCATACTATCGAATTTTGCCGTGTCTTCACACTGAGCAAAAGTCACGCCTCCAACTGCCTTAATTGCTTTGAGTCCCAGTGAACCGTCTGAATTCGCTCCAGATAAAACTACTGCGATCGCTTTGTGTCCCCGATCTGCTGCCAATGAAGTAAAAAACGCATCAGCAGGCATATATTTCCCCTGAACTTTCTCTCGCGGCATCAGTTGCAACACCCCACCAGACAACATCATCTTGGTATTAGGCGGAATGATATAGACCTGGTTGGGTTCTACAATCACACCGTTTTGCACTTCATTAACGGGCATTGTAGTTATTCTTGCTAAAATCTCGCTCAATAGACTCTTATGGTTAGGGTCTAAGTGTTGAATCAGCACAAATGCCATCCCTGTATCGGTAAGCAAATGTTTGAGTAACTGCGTAAATGCTTCTAATCCACCGGCAGAGGCGGCAATGCCAACAATGGGAAATAAAGCATCTGTATTGTCAAGCTGTTCTACCTCGAATGCTTCATTAGCGTCAAATTCAGATACAACAGGTTGCTCAGAGGATTGATCAGATATCATAAGAGAAAGTCTAGCACCGCAATGATTTTGCGGAGCACGTTTATATTTTAAGTCAGTTTATTTACTTGCGTTTTATTTAAAAATAGTTTGAGTATAAATTAAAGAACTTAAGGTTTACTAGATAGATTAAGCTCTCAAATCACACCTATTTCTTTATTTCTTAAATTATTTGCCTGGTGCGATAATAAGGCAATAGACAAGAAGCCCCTTTGAGTTCTACTGAAGAATTTTTTCAAAAATAAAATATAAGCTTTATATATCTAAGATATTAGTTAGATATACTTAGCATGAAGATGAATTAGGATTATTAACAATTGCTAAAATGCCAAGTATAGTAACGAAATTATCAATAAATACGGGTTTAGCAAAGCATAGATTAAACCTAGCTAAAAGTGCATGTTGATACATATCTTTTGTTACAGTGCTTGTTAGAGCGATCGCTGGTACTACTTTGCCTTGCTCTCCCGTAAGTGTTCTCACTTGGTGAATCAGAGCATAGCCATCCTCATTTAGCGAGGAAATATCACTTGATTTGTTCAGAACACGAAGGCTTTCGTTCAGAACACGAAGGCTTTCGTCCAGAACACGAAGGCTTTCGTCCAGAACACGAAGGCTTTCGTCCAGAACATGAGGGCTTTCGTCCAGAACACGAAGGCTTTCGTTCAGAACACGAGGGCTTTCGTCCAGAACACGAAGGCTTTCGTTCAGAACATGAGGGCTTTCGTTCAGAACACAAGTCTTTTTTGAGCTTCTGAGGTAATGAAACAGCTTTGCTTTTCAAGAGAGGTTGTAAGGATTAAAAGTCTGTGGAGCCACTTCACTCTAAAAGGCTACGGTGTACACACAAGTCACCAGTTTTATCCCAATACGCTTGGGATAAGCCAGAAATCCCTCATGTAGAGATGCGATTTATCGCGTCTAAAACACTGACACGTTAGAGAGACGCGATAAATCGCCGTCTCTACAAAGAATGAATTCGTCAATTATTCCTTGACAGACTACTATTTCCGACTTAAAATCTGTGCCATCTCTAAATCAACGGCTTACTTATCACTGGCAAGACGGTATAGTATCTCGCCAGCTTTTGGTACAAGCAAGATACCTTCATCCTCACGGTTAGCCCATTCTGTGGGTCTAATGGTAGCTGGGTCACGATAGTTCAAGTTATGAGCAGCACAGCGTTCAGCAGAAATACCAGTCGCTAGAGTGACGCGAATCCGCGCTTGTTCTCCTTCTATGGAATCAAACGAACCCATACCTTTTAAGTGAGTACTATGGGCCAATACTCCACCGGGATAGGCTTGAAATTTATCCCACTGTTTGAGGAAGTAATCCCGCACATGATAACCAATTTGAGACAGGATTTCGCCGTGTGTATAGCTAAACTCGGTAATGTGAGGCGCATATATAATTACTTCGCCTCCGTCAGCCACTACTGGCTCTAGCTTGTACATTCCTTTAGCTGCTGTCCAAATGTCGTCATACATTTGGGGCATTACTGAAAGCACTTGTTTAAAAGGCTGATCTACATATTTAATATGTAATTTAGCCGATAATTTTGCAGCAGCTTCCCAGGCTGACTCTGGTTTATCTATATAGAGTCCAGCTAGTTGATTCGTTTTGGGTGCAACCACCATTGCCAAGCAAAGCTTTGGGGTAGAAATCAGGTTAGCGGCTCGGTTAATCAAGCGCCGAACTGGTGTTATTCCCGATGTCCCAATAATTTCGTAACAGGTGATTAAAGCACCTAACCAGTGTGATACATCAATTACTTCCTGACCACCGATGCCAGGAAAAAAGTATTTATTTCCACCAGAGAAGCCGACAACTTCGTGGGGAAAGACCGGGCCGCAAATCATTATTAAATCGTATTCTGCTACAAGCTTGTTAACACGGACTTCAACTGCTTGATGTAGCATCCCCCGACTGATCTCTGCTATCTCATCTGCCGAAATTATTCCACAAGAAATAAAAGTACCCGGCTCATTCCAAAGGTGGTTAAAGATGCGAACTTTTTTAAAGGTTGTCTCTCGCTCTTTTGATGTCACCCCTACTAGGTGATTGATTTGTTCCTGGCTCATCGGATTATGTGTACCCAGAGCGATCAAAAAATCTAGAGCCGCTACCCTCTTACTCAACTCCTGATGAAGCAATCGAAACATTTGAGGAATGGGAGCAGTGCGGGTGCCATCTGGAATTAATACTAAAATGCGCTGTCCATCCAACTTAGGGTCTGCCAAAGCTTGATGAACTAGCTCGGAAATTTGCTCATCTGAAAGTGTCCCGTTAGTTACAGCCAGTGAATACATAATTAAACTCCACTGTAGATACTAAACCCACCATCTACTGGCACAACTACGCCGTTGACGAAACTAGAGCCAGAACTGCATAACCAGATTAAGGTGCTGAGTAATTCATCCGGTTTACCAAAACGTCCGGCGGGGGTATGGTCGATAATTTTTTGTCCGCGCACGGTCAAACTGCCATCTGCATTGAGGAGTAAATCTCGATTTTGTTCTCCAATAAAAAAACCTGGTGCGATCGCATTTACTCGCAGCCCATCTCCATATTTTTGGGCAAGTTCTACCGCTAACCAACGAGTAAAGTTATCTATCCCCGCTTTAGCCGCTGAGTAGCCAACCACGCGGCTGATCACCCGAATTGCAGACATAGAAGAAATATTCACAATACAACCGTAGGGCTGATTTCTTTCTACCATCGCTTGACCAAAGACTTGGCTGGGTAGTAGAGTACCGAGTAAGTTGAGGCTAACTACTTCCTCAAAAGCTGAGTGTGGCATATCAAAAATAGTGGCATCAGGGGTAATTGTGGCAGCAGGAATATTACCGCCGGCCATGTTTACCAAGATGTCTATCTGATCCCAACGCTGTATAATAGCTTCCCTAGCGATTTCTAATTGGGAGCGATCGCTAACATCTGCCAGTACAGCCATTCCTTCCCCACCGTTAGCAGTAATCTCAGTCACCACCGCATCCACTCGTGCTTCATTGCGACCCAGAACGACTACTCGCGCTCCAGCAAGGGCCAAACCCCGTGCCATAGACCCACCAAGCACACCAGAACCGCCTGTGATGACTGCTACCTGGTCTTTTAGGCTAAAAAGTTTATCTAAAATATAGTCTGACATCTTATTTCAATTCGTAATTCGTAATTCGTAATTCGTAATTAAAAAAATCAATATTAGGACTAGCCCTTGCAAGGTGGGTAAAAAGTTTGGTTAATAAATTCCTGTTTGAGCTATTTACTTTGTGTCCTCTATGCCTCTGTGGTTAAATAAATTACTTTTAAACCGCAGAGGCACAGAAAACACAGAGAAAAAACAATCTTATTTTATGAGTCACGTTGAAAGAGCTAATTCTAATAGCTTAATTTGGGAGAATTAGTATTAGTCCCAATACTACTCGGATTTTGCATTTTGAACCCAAAGTTTGGTCTTGGGAAAGGGTTAAGGGTTTTTTATTTCCCTTTTCCCCTTCCCCTTTCCCCCTTAACCAACAAGTATTGGTATTAGTCCAATTTGTAAGCAACCTTAGCAAGGTCGTAAGCTAAAGCGCGGGCTATATCATACCCTTCCTCTTCCTCAACCAATCCTCGTGTTACCAATCCAGCTAACCAATTACAAGCTACCCGCCGCCAGACTGTATGACGAGCCGGAATAGAAACGAAAGCGCGGGTATCATCATTAAACCCAGCAGTATTATAAAGTCCAGCAGTTTCCATTACCTGATTAAAGTAGCGTTCCATGCCATTTACGCTGTCATGAAACCACCAAGGCGGGCCAAGCAATATAGTGGGATAGTGACCGGCTAGGGGAGCCAATTCTCGGCTGTAAGTACTTTCATCCATGCCAAAAAGAATTAAGCTAAAGCGCCGATCATTTCCATAGGCTGACAACAACGGACGCAGATTTTGAGTCCATTCTATTTTTAGCGGAATATCAGCACCTTTATCAGAGCCAAATGCCTCAAATAGAACCGGATTATGGTTACGCATAACACCACAATGCATTTGCATCACTAAGCCATCTTCCACACTCATCCGAGCCATTTCCATGAACATATGACCAGTAAAATTCTCGACATCACCTGGATTCAGCTTGCCGATTAATGCTCTAGCAAAAATAGCTTCTGCTTCTTGGTCAGAAAGGCGTGTGGTATAAGGTGTAGCTGCACTTTGATCGGTAGCTGTTGCACCCATTTTTTTAAAGAATGCCCGACGTTCTTCTAAGGCTTTTATAAAAGTGGCGTAAGTGCTAATTTCTCGACCGATAGTGCTTTCCAATTTGGTAAGATTTTCACACCAACCAGGAGCATCTAAGTTAACTACTGCATCTGGTCGAAAAGTTGGTCTGATTTGAGTCCAACCTTCTTCGTGGAGCGATCGCTGGTTCTCTAGGGTATCACTGGCGGCATCGGTAGTACAAAGCACTTCGATGTTGAAGCGTTTAAATAAAGCACGAGGGGAAAACTCAGGCAAAGCTAACAGACGTTCCAAGTAATCATAGATATGTCCGGCATTACGAGAGTTTAAAGGTTCATCTACGCCAAAGACGTTAGTTAGTTCGTCTTTAAGCCACAACCCGGACGGAGTACCTTGGAATAGATAAAAATGTTCGGCGAACAATTGCCAGATTTTGCGATGGTCGGTTTCTGCTGGTGCATCACTAGTGGTCTGGCAACCCAAAAATGCTAGGTGAGGTCTGGGGAAAGGGTAAAGGG
>NZ_JAYGHD010000323.1:0-32561 GCF_034932245.1 Nostoc sp. UHCC 0251 | reverse complement strand
CACTCCGCAAAAACTGTGCATCTTGTCAACTACTTTTACTGGACTGCCTCTCTAGGTCTTCCTGAACAGATTCCCTAGAATAACTTTTGATAAAAACCTCTTTGAATTCATGAATAAATCATAATTCTTCAGGTCATATTATTAACTAACCTACGGTTAGAAGCTGTGGAATTATTTTATCGATATTTTAAATACATGAGGGTAACTTAATTCACTGTAATTATTACCATAGCCAGAAGCTATTTTTACTACAATAACTATTGACATGTTAGTAGCTTGCTGGGAAAATACATAAAAAATTACCCCTATGATTGACCATAGCGATCGCGTCGTGTCTCGTAGAGAAGGCACATTCCAAGGTGTTGGAGGACTTGACCTGTATTACCAAAGCTGGCATCCAGAGGGTAAAGTACGGGCAATATTAGCCATTGTGCATGGGCTTGGAGCGCACAGCGATCGCTTCAGTAATGTGGTTCAACATTTGATACCCAAACAATATGCTGTCTACGCCTTAGATTTGCGTGGTCATGGACGTTCACCAGGTCAGCGAGGCTATATCAACGCTTGGAGTGAGTTTCGAGAAGATTTAGGAGCCTTTTTACAGTTAATTCAAACTCAGAATCCTGGATGCCCAATTTTCCTCTTGGGTCATAGTTTAGGCGGGATGATTATCTTAGATTACATTCTGCGCTATCCCCAACAAGCATCAGTTTTGCAAGGTGCGATCGCTTTAGCGCCAAGCTTGGGGAAAGTTGGGGTTTCACCTATCCGCGTGCTTTTAGGAAAATTGCTCTCACGGGTGTGGCCGCGTTTCACATTGAATACAGGCATTAACATGAGTGCTGGTTCACGAGATCAGCAGGTTTTAGCCGCATTCGCTCAAGATACGCTGCGACATACCCTTGCTACTGCCCGTCTGGCTACAGAATTCTTTGCAACAGTTGATTGGATTAATGCTCATGCAGGTGATTGGCAATTACCATTGTTGATTCTCCACGGTGGTGCAGACCGAGTTGTTTTACCTGCGGGAAGTGACATCTTTTACCAACGGGTAAAATGCCAAGATAAGCTGAGAATCGAGTATCCAGGAGCCTATCATGAAATTCAGAGTGACCTCAATTATCAAGAGGTAATGGCTGATTTGGAAGATTGGTTGGAGCGACATCTACCATCTGAGACAGTGCAGTTGGGACGAGGAAGCGCTGAGTTAGAGTTTCCCAGTTCTTAGCTTTCAGTACTGAGGCTTGATCACTGTATGTTACCAGAGCGATCGCATATTAAAGAGTCAGTTATCTACATTACCTGAAAAGTACGTTGCTGAGGATACAGAGTTTTTGCCAACCAAGATAGGTTCTCCCTTTACTCCTCCACGGGTAAGAGTACAAATTTTATAAAGGTTCTCGCACTCAAAGATTGCCATAACTAACTCTTTCCCGGTTTGATAAGAAGATGGCAAGGGTTTACCTACCTCGCATTCCATATCAATTTCGCGATCGCGCCACTGTAACTTCCAAATACGCTTTTCGGTTATTGGCGCTTTTACAGACTGAGCGATCGCACTATACACCTGCTCTGCTTTAATATCATCCTTGGCTGCTGGCACAAAAAACTTCATAGGCTTCGGTTACAACTAACGTAAATTTCACTAGCATCAGCGTAACGCAGTTACCAAGGTAATCGGCTTCCATCCCACGAGAAAAACTGTCCACTATCGCCTTCTTGAAGTTGTTCAATCACAGTTAATAATTGGGTAACAGTGCGTTCCACTGAGAATAATTTTTCCGCAGGTACATTTCCCTGAAAAGGACGGGAAAGGCGTGTATCAGTTGTACCAGGATGCAATGTCACTATTAATGCTTTAGGACAACTTCTTTTATACTCAATTGCCGCAGTTCGCATCAACATATTGAGTGCTGCTTTAGAAGCCCGATAGCCATACCATCCACCAAGTTTATTATCGCCAATAAGCTAATCGGCATTTAAGTTGCATAATCAGGGCGGGCAAGATGCCCACCCCACAAGGGATTAATAAAATTTTGATATGCAAATTAGATGTGTTTTAGCTTACTGCCTAATTTGGCAGAAATATTAGCGAACACGCTGCGTTCTCCATGACGAAACAAAGGCAATAGATGTTTAGCCAGTAAAACAGCACCAATACTATTGATCTGAAAGTAGCGCAGCAAATTTTCTGAATTGATCTGTCTTAAGCTTTTTTCAGGTTGTAAAGTATCTTCATGCAACAGTCCTACACAGTTGACTACCAAATGCAGTTTGTCAACTTGGGTACGTATTTTTTGAACAGCTTCAATAATTTGTAACTCGTCAGTAATATCCATTTCCAGACAAATTAATCGCTCAGAATGTTCGCCTGTAAGAGCTATTAAATCGGAGGCTGATTCCGGTTGACGAGAAGTTGCATAAACTTTGGCTATTCTGTCATCTTGTAGCAATTTTTTTACAAAACCCAAACCAATACCTTGGCTAGATCCCACTATCAATACATTCACAGGATTAATTTCATCGATAAAAGACATATTAATTTAGGTCACTTTTAGAGGTATTTCATATTCATAGCGAGAGACGAAATAAGGGCCAACTTGTCTATCGCTGTGATGACGGAAACCGAAGTTTTCATATAGTGCTTTCAAGGGCGGACGCGAAGCATCGCAATCTAAACGTAAATAACGTTTACCAAATGTTTGTGCGCGTTCAACAGCCCAAGCCAGCAATGCCGAAGAGACTTTACCGCCAGAGTATTGTCGCCGAATAGCAAGACGATGTAAAAATGCTGACTCTTCCTGAGAAATGTCTGGCCAGAAAAGTAAATCCTCAAGTTGAAACTTGATTGTACCAGCTGGTTCACCATCACATTCCGCAATAAAAAACAAGCCGTTAGCAACATCTTCCGAGATACTTTCTAGCGATACCTCGCTATCACCCCACAAAGGTATACCAAGCTCTTGGAGCCACAAAGCTGCTTCTAACAATACATCCGAGACTATCACCGTATCTTGTATAGTTGCTTGGCGAATTGAGATGTACATTTAGTTATTAATTTTAGGTTGGAAAAAACATGAGATGAGTGCTTAATGCACCCTACTTCTAAGTCAATTACAAACTCGATATTGCTAATTTGTTTGCTAAAGAAAGTGCTGCCGCATCGTATTCCCAATAAGGAGAAAATTTCATGAAGTCTTGTAGCATAAAAAAAGCTGGTTTATCAGCTATGTCATCTATAGTTAAAGAATCTATTTTTTGATCAATAACAGTCATAATGAATTTTCCTTGATAACTACCAACTGCCCAAATACTCGCATCACCTCCTCCTCCAGTAGTAACTTTGATAAACTCTTCAAAGAAAAAATCAACATCTTTTCTAAAAACTGGCATAATAATATATAGCTATTTTTTTGTAATTAACAAAGGAAAACTTTGGGTTTGATAGAAAATCATTTACCAATGCAAAATTTACTAAAAATTCTATCCAAAACTGATTCTGTAACTTTCTCACCAGTGATTTCTCCTAGTGCTTGAATTGCACCGCGTAAGTCAATTGTCCAGAAATCAAGAGGGAGTTGCTGGGCAATTGTTGCTTGTACTTGTTCCAAAGAAGTTTTAGCTTGAGTTAAGGCTGCTGCTTGCCTTTGGTTAATGGCTAAATCCATATCAGCAGCTTGGACTTTTCCAGATTTAATTATTTCTAAAATTGCTTTTTCTAAACCATCAATGCCTTGATTTTGGGCTGCAGCTGTGACAATTTTAGATTTTGGATTTTGGATTTTGGATTGAAGATATTTGCTTTCGCCTTCTTCTACTAAATCGATTTTGTTAATCACTAGAATTAACGGACGGTGTTGTACTTGTTCGTAAATTTCTCGATCGCCTTCCGTCCAACCTGCTGAAGCATCGATGGTAAGCAAGACTAAATCAGCTGCATTTGCGGCACGACGCGATCGCTCCACACCAATTTTTTCCACTTGATCTGTTGTTTCCCGAATCCCGGCTGTATCTAGCACTTGTACGGGAATTCCCCCGACAACTAACTGTGATTCCACTACATCGCGGGTTGTTCCGGGTAAGTCAGTCACAATGGCGCGATCGCTTTGGCTCCAAGCATTCAATAAGCTCGACTTACCCACATTCGGACGCCCCACAATTGCCACTTTTAAACCTGTGCGTAGCAACTCACCTTTGTCTTTGGTTGCCAATAACCTAGTTATTTCTGCGGCAATTTTCTCAATTTCTGATATTATGACTTTATCATCCAAAGGTGGTAAGTCTTCCTCAAAATCAATTCGTGCTTCGATTTCTGCCAAAATATCTAAACAGTTAGCGCGTAACTGCCGGATCGGATGAGCTAATTTTCCCTGTAAACCAGCTAAGGCCGTTTGGGCAGCTTGAGGCGATTTAGCTCCCACTAAATCAGCAATACCTTCGGCTTGAGTTAAATCCAACCGTCCATTCAAAAAGGCACGGAGAGTAAATTCTCCTGGTTGGGCTAATCTTGCACCGTTTTCCAGACACAGTTGTAACACCTGCTGCACTGCCATAATTCCCCCGTGGCAATGGAATTCCACCACATCTTCACGAGTGTAAGAACGGGGTGCTTTCATAATTAGCAACAGAGCTTCATCTACCAGTTGTTGCGTTTGGGGATGGCGAATGTAACCGTAGAGAATCTGGTGACTTTCCCAAACTTGTCGCCCTGGTGCGTGAAAGAGAGTTTGGGCTAAAGCCATTGCTTGGGAACCGGATACCCGCACAATACCAACACTACCCTGTTGGGGGACAACAGCAGTAGCGATCGCAGCGATAGTTCCGGTAGTAGCAAAAACTTCTGACATGAGCGCCTTTCATAAGAGTGAGAAGTTAGGAGTCAAAATCATAACTCATAACCGATAACTTTCTAAATGGTAAGTATTTAGACTAATGGGATGGCAACTGGCAAGGTAAAATTTACCTGGAGGGTAATGCCTGATAGTAAAGAGTTAAAGGTGAAAATTATAACTCCTGTACAGACGCGATTAATCGCGTCTCTGCTCATAACTTTTAAAGAGAGGAATTACTGTGGAGCAAAAGATTAACTGCGCTGTAGCCTGTGTTAACGGCTGTGTTTTAGGGGATAAGTGCCCCAATATCGAGTTTAGAGAGGCCGCTGTAAAATTTATTGAAGAGACTCCCTTAGACAAAATGTTGGAGTTGGCACAAGAACGTCTGCGGAAAAAAATGACGGAACCACCAAAGTGGGTTTTTCCTGAAGATCCATAGTAATGGGGCCAACAGGCTTAAGCAAGACAGCACAAAGGTTAAATAGTATCTGGATCTATATTTAATTCTCGCAGTTTTGCCGCCAAGCGATCGCTGCGTTGTTTCTCTTGGTTAGCGCGTTGCTTTTCTTGTTCAGCCTGTTGTGCAACTTCTTCCGGTGTTGCAACTAGTTCTCCTTCAGGAGTGAAAAAGCGCAATTTTTCTTGATAAACACCCAAATACAAACCTAGCTGTTGACTCCACAACCAGCCTTGGAGATTGGGTTCCAATAATTGATATTCACCATCCAGCAAATGGAACCCTGTAAATTCTAAGGTTTCTGGGTCAAACCAGAAGTAATCTGGTGTGCGAAAGATATCTTGGTAAATTTGTTTTTTTAGGCCCTTGTCAGTATCGCCTGTGCTATTTGAGAGAATTTCTATAATTAAATTAGGATATTTGCCATCTTCTTCCCAAACAACCCAGCTTTTACGGGGTTTGCGTTCAGTCCCCAGTACTACAAAAAAATCTGGCCCTCGGAAGTTTTCTGATTTGCGCTGGCGTGGACTGTAGTAAATGGTGAGATTACCCGATGCGTAAAAGTCATTACGATTTTGCCACAGCCACTCTAAGCATTGAATCAGCAGTGTCATTTGTAGCCGATGTAAGTCAGTTTCCAGAGGCGGTTCGTCACTATATAAATCCCCTGGCGGAAATATAACATTTTCTGGGGTTGCTAAATCTGGGATGACAGACATGGCGGCAAGTATCTCAGTGCTATAAGTTTAGCGTAGCAGTGAGGAGCGTAGAAGCTATCTACAAAAACCGTTCGACAATGATCTCGTCTATATACGTTTCTTTGATCTTGGCTTGTCTTTGTGCCGTCCCAATTATGCGAAAACCATGCCGGAGATAACTAGCTAACGCAGGGGCGTTATCAGCGCGAACGTAGGTTAATATTTTTTCGTATCCTTTGCTGCGAGCAGTCTCAAAGGTAGCCTCAAAC
This sequence comes from Nostoc sp. UHCC 0251, assembly GCF_034932245.1. NCBI lineage: Bacteria > Bacillati > Cyanobacteriota > Cyanophyceae > Nostocales > Nostocaceae > Nostoc > Nostoc sp. UHCC 0251. The sequence goes on along the minus strand of NZ_JAYGHD010000323.1, from coordinate 26,305 downwards.
AGACTCTTGCCAATCCCTTGTCGTCGGTACAAAAGATTTACGTATGTGCCGATTATTTCCACATGGTTAAAAGCATGTGTAAAGGACGCAAATGGTTCCATGCTTTGAAACCCAACAACCGTCTGCTCTGGAAAGCGCACAGCAACATGAAACACCCCACGATGGGGAAAATTCAATATATACTCCCGTTCAGTATCGACAGTGAGCGGCGTATCAAACGCGGTATACAGACCGGCTTCAATAATAGGGTTCAGAATACCAACAATCGCCGCAGCATCATTCGGTTCTGCTTCTCGAACCAGCAGCTTCATTTCCTGTTTTCTCTAAATGTGATTGGTTTTGCTGGCATTTACACCCAATTTAGGAGAATTTGACAAAATTGACGCATAACACCAACTTTATTTTTAAATATCTAATCCAACTACCATTAGCTCCGGCGGATGTTCAACATTGAACTGGTAATATATCTCTCGTCGCTCTTGAGGTGGAAGAGTTAACTGCCATTCTAAAATACCCATTTCACCAAGTTGAATTTGTGGGTTGCTGCGATTGAGACGCACTTTAATTTGCTCGTTGCGACTAACCGGTAATTGTTCAGTTAGTTTCAGATTTACTTCTTTGTCGAGTAAGTTAGTAATTATCAACCGATAACTATAAGTAATCCGACGCTGGTTGCTAATCAATCTTTTGTCTACCAGACGTTCAATTAAATCGCGCTCAATTTTCAAACCTTCATCAATCCCTAAGTTCAGTTTGAATTCTTGCCCTGGTGCAATATTTTCTAGCTGAGTTGTCCCAATAAAAACATTGTCGCGGAAAATATTCGCTTTGCCTGGTAACAGAGTTGCACCGTTGGGATTATTTTTTACATTAGCTTGCAAATAAGCAAAACTTACTAAGCGTGGCATGGCCACATAATCGAAGCTACAAGGATAATCATCATTGAAAATTGTAGTTTTATGAGGTGCGCCATCACTGGGAATGTTACCACCACCATTCAATTTAAAGGTAACTACACTTCCTTCTTTGGATACTTCTGCTGTAACGGTTTCTGCTGGAATCAGACTATCCTCTGTAACTTCGTCTTGTTCTTGCCAATTTTCTTCACCAGCAGGAGCTGCTATGCTAGGCAGCAGTGGTGGCTGGGCAGAAAATCGTCGTTGTCGTACCATTTGTGGACGTGGAGCATCAATATACCAAGGTTCAAGTTTGGGCGGGAGTGTACCTAATCCCGGTTTAGCGGTGGAAAGGGTAAGATTTGCACCAATCCAATCTTCGCCCGTGCTTTGAGTGATTTCTGCAAGGTAGCTCAAATGGACAATATCGCTGGTGGTGCTAAAGCGCAAGTCATAAAGCGGAGTCCAACTGGCACGATTTACTAGGTAGGAAAGCTCTAATTCAAATTCGCCTTCACCTGCAACTTCAACTGCCACAACTAAGCTAAAACTCTCTTTAGGATGGGGTGTTTGAATTTTTTGCAATGAGGCGTGAAGTGCTTGCAGTTGTTTGTCTAATTCCTGTTGTTGGGTTTTGCACTCTCCAGATGCGATCGCATACTCACTATACTGGCTTCCGAGAAAGTTCAAAAAATCCAAAGTTTCACTAAGGCTGAGATTTTTTCGGGATAAACTCTGGGCAAAGGGTTCCTCTGTTTTTTCGCGTAAACCTGCGATAAAAGTAGACTGCAATGCTAAAGCATCCACTTGGGCTTGCAGGTGGCGTTTTTCTGCTTCTAGTTGCTGAATTTGCCTTGTCAAATGTGCAAGCTCCGCTACAGGTTCAGTGGTGTAGATGCGATCGCTACTTACTCCCACCAAGCGCACCCCTACCGTACCTGTACCACTAACTCTGACAGACTCAGTTTCCAGAGTCTCTGGTACCGGGGTAATTACTAATTCTTGTTCAATTCCTGTTAAATTGATTACACCACGCCGTGTCACCAATGCTCTGTCAGAGTACACTGTAACAGCTACAATCTCGCTTTGTACTGTTTTGCGCCAAGACGGTATTTCCGGGTTAACCACTACTAGTCTTCCCCCATTTTTAATAATTCTGCTGGTTAATTGTCAATGTTTCCCGCCTAACCGTCAACCCCTTTAGGTAATTCGTAATTACGAATTATTACCTGTGAGTTGGTTCAAGCGTAGTGGAAGTAGTAGCAGCGTTTTGCTGTACAAAGTTCTTTGCCGCACCCAGAAGATACTCATAATAAGTCCGAGCAACGATAGATAGCTGCTTGCCCGATGGGTAAACCATGTACCAATGTCGCTCAATGGGGAAGTGTTGTACATCTAAAATGCTGAACTCTGAGGCGTCTAATAGTAAGGTATGACGGGATAAAACAGAAATTCCTAAACCACCTGCGATCGCTTGTTTAATTGCTTCGTTACTTCCCAATTCCAACTTTACTTTTACTGTCACCCCTTGTTCTTCAAATAGACTTTGGACGGCGCGACGAGTTCCTGAACCAGGTTCTCGCATAATAAAAGGTTCGTTAGATAGGCGTTGTATAGGAATATTTTTTTCTTTAGATAACGGATGATTAATTGGTGCAAAGACTATTAAAGGGTTTTCTAAAAATGGCTGGCAAGTCACATCCATATTGTCTGGAATTTGACTCATAATATATAAGTCGTCCAGATTATTACTCATCCGTTCTAAAATTTGTTCGTGATTCGTTACTTGCAGAGAGATATCAATCCCTGGATAAAGTTCACAGAACGGCCCTAACAAACGTGGAATAAAATATTTTGCTGTTGTAATTACTGCCAGGCGTAATTGCCCCTGTTTTAGCCCTTTTAAATCTGCTACCTTCATTTCATACTGGGCTATATTTTCAAAAATCTGCCGACAAGTGGCAAACAATTCCCGTCCTGCCTCGGTGAGATATAATCGCTTCCCGACTTGCTCAAATAATGGCAACCCCACTGATTTTGTGAGTTGCTTGATCTGCATCGAAACGGTAGGTTGAGTAAGAAACAATTCCTCAGCAGCGCGAGTAAAGCTACTGTGCCGTGCCGCCGCCTCGAATACCTTTAACTGGTGCAGCGTCGCTTGCTTCAAAGGTGGTTCTCCTGTAAATAGCTATTCATAGATATAAGACTCGTATTACTGAACACCTGCAAATGATATAGCAATGCTCATATAAAACTATGAGTTTTATATATTATAGACAAAACTCTATTACTTCTATTAAAAGAAAGGTATTTTATTTATGGATTTAAGAAGCTATTATCAGAACAACAAGAAAAGCGTAAGATTCCTTCCACTTCCCGATGAATGATGATTTTCCCAAATTCATCTATCATCATTCATCATTCCATAATTCTTCTGCAATTTTTGTCGGGAGCTTGGTTAAATCTGGTAATCTTAGTACTTCAATTTCGGCAACTTGTTCTTTAATATTCACTGGTAAGTTTAACGGTTCGCGTTCTTCTATCCAGCAGCTTGCTAACGGTAAGGTCTGCTCCATTTCATCTAGCGGTCGCGGAATTACCATTACTGCATTTAATTCCCCAATGCGTTCTGCCTCAAACATCCCTGCTTCCACTGCTACTGCCACATTTGCTACGGAACCCCGAATAATCGCTGTACACAATCCCGCACCAATTTTTTCATAGGCTGCTAAATGAACATCAGCAGCTTTAAGCATGGCATCACATGCTCCTACCATCGCTGGAAACCCTCGCGTTTCTACCAATCCAATTGCTTGGTTACTTAGACGGCTGTAATTACCCTCCTCCATCAATTTAGTGAAACGGGTTGTGATGGGAAGTACTATATCTAGGTTGGCATAAGGTCGGGGAATCACTAAGCTAGAAACCAACTGACCAAACTGTTCAGCCGTTTGGACACCAGATTCTACGGCAAGACGCACGTCAGCAATCCCACCTCGAATGATCGCAGTACAATGCCCGCTACCAATTTTTTCATACCCAACTAGATGAACTCCTGCTGACTTTAGCATCATATCCGCTGTCCCAACTATCGCTGGAAAGCTGCGGGTAGAAACTAAACCCAAAGCAGTATCCTGGAAGGTATCTCGATTACTCTCTCCCTGGATGGATTTCATAGACCGTTGATTAGATGTTTCCATGTGAACTTTCCCGGATAATCACGAAGCTGACAACTTACAATTAACACTTACTCAGACTAATCGTCAGAGTTTGGGTCATTCAAGGATTGTCTATGGGGAAACAATGTAGTCAACAGTCTGTGTATATTCCCCTGCCCATAAATTTGAGTCCCAAAACCGTTAGGGGATTCTGTGGTTAGCTGATTGGGTTCTGAGTCATGTTCTGTAGACTCTTGCGCGGCTTTTTGCGTGGAGTCAGCATCATTGGCGGGTTCCTCTACCGGAGGAGGCTGGCTTTCTGGAGTGGCGGGAGATTTAAAGTAAGAAATCGACTTATTTTGTTTGAAATCCACAAAAGCCGAAGCTGAGAATTTAGTTGAGGAAATTTCTTTTTCTTTAACTCCCCCTAAGCCATTTTCCTCTTCCTTCTGCGGTGCTGCACTTGTAGCTGTAGGGTTATTCGTAGATGGTTCTGGTTCTTTTGTTTGAGCAATCTGACGACTGGTGTCTCCTAATATTGAACCAGGTGCAATTACTTGTCCAGGTTCAACTGAACAGTTAAAAACTGTTGTCGCTGAACCAATGCAAGCATTTGCTCCAATTTTGCCCTTGCCAACCATCAAAAAACCGGCTCCCAAGTTTGCGCCTGCTTCTACCTCTAGGGTTCCTTCATGGACTTGGAGAATTGCTCCCATGCCAATACAGACTCCTGGCCCAATGATGATCTTGCTGTTTACAGCCGCTTGGAGGATCACCCCAGGTGCAAGTACTGCGCTTGGATGAATAGTCACCTCACCACTAATGTAAGAATCAAAGTTATTGCTGAGGCGCAGTGACAGCACAGACATGGAAATTTTAACCTCAGAAACCGGAGTGGGGAATGGGGATGAGGGAGCAGGGGGAGCAGGGGGAGCAGGGGAGGCAGAGGAAGAAGGGGGAGCAGAATTATTGATTAATTACCAATGCCCAATGCCCCATTCCCCATTCCCCATTCCCCATTCCCCATTCCCCAGTACCTACTATGGTCTTTGAATAATCGTTTCTAATACCCGACGCTTGGCTTTAGGGTCAATACCAATTAAGCGCACATATTCCCCTTGGTATTCGCCAAGGTATCCTTCTACGGCTGCGATCGCTTCTCTTTCTGAAGAAGCTTGAATTTGACCGGTACTAGTCCAAGAACCAGTCCGGAACCGCCGTTGGTCTACGTGTTCAAGGCTAATTTTAGAGCCGCCAGCCAATAATTGTCGGAGTTGGTCTACTACTTCAGTACTCAAACGGGTACTGGTAGCTGTTGCTGTCGCAGTAGCAGAGGGCGCACTGTTAGTAAATGATTTCTGACTGCCAGAAGAGGCTACTTGAGCATTTGGACGTTGGATAATTGTTTCCAATACCCGCCGTTTGGCTTTGGGGTCAATACCAATTAAGCGTACATATTCCCCTTGGTATTCACCAAGGTGTCCTTCTAAGGCTGCGATCGCTTCTCTTTCTGAGGAGGCTTGAATTTGACCGGTACTAGTCCAAGAACCTGTACGGAACCGTCGCTCATCTACGTGTTCAAGGCTAATTTTATACCCACCTGCCAATAGTTGACGGAGTTGGTCTACGACTTCTGTACTCAAACGGTTGCTAGTAACTGTTGCCGTAGCATTACCAGAAGTTCCACTACTAGTAAATGATTTCTGACTACCAGAGGGGGCTACTTGACCATTTGGACGTTGAATTATGCTTTCTAATACCCGCCGTTTGGCTTTGGTATCAATGCCGATTAAACGCACATACTCACCTTGATGGCTTTCTATACATTCTTCCAAGCCGGAAATTACTTGATTTATAGAAGTTGCTTCAATTGGCTTGCAGCTAGTCCAGGAGCCAGTCCGGAAGCGGCGCTCATCTACGTGTTCCATGCCAATTTTGTAACCACCTGCCAAAAGTTGGCGGATTTGCTCTACAGTTTCGCCATTGACTTTGCCACTGCTAGAGCCGTTCCCGTTACCATTACCATTGCTGCTGTAGCTGCCATTGCTATGACTACTAGCCGGAGCCTTAAAGCTGGTAGCTGGTTTAAAATCACCATCCGGGCGTTGGATGATGCTCTCTAACACACGTCGTCTATCTTTGTCAATACCAAACAGCCGGACATACTCGCCGCTATGGTCTCTTACACAGCTTTCTAATGCTGCGATCGCTTCACCGATCGATCTCGGTTCAATTGGTTGGCAACTAGTCCAAGAACCCGTGCGGAACCGTCTTTGGTCTACGTGTTCCGTACCAATCTTATACCCTTGTTCCAATAGATAGCGCACCTGCTCTATTGTTTCTGCACCCAAGCTATTGCTCGCCACTTCACTACTCCTTTCTAGCTCTAAAACAGTAACACCATTACCTTTATAAGATTTAGTGTTCTCATCCCGAATTGGTGCAATACATTTGCTATCCGCAGCACAAAGATAACCAGCTCGCAGCGCCTGATTAATCCCAACCACATGATGAGCAAAGTCCTTATCCTGATCTTGCACATCTGGCAAGCGGTCAGCTTGCTGCTGATTGGTGATGATCGCTCCCGAAGGTACATACTTACCTGAGGGAATTTCTACGTCTTGAATCAAAGCGTGCATCATCACGATGCAACCTGCACCCACTCTGGCATTAAACACTGTAGAGCGAAAGCCAATGAAGGAATTATCCCCTACATAAGCTGGTCCGTGAATTAGAGCCATATGGGTAATGCAAGAGTTTTTACCTACCCACACCGAGTATTTATTTTGATCATCACCAATTACTCGACCTTGCTCCAACCCATGAATTACAACACCATCTTGAATATTAGTGTTTTCACCAATATAAAATGGTGTGCCTTCATCCGCTCTAATCGTAGTCCCCGGAGCAACGATTACATTTGCACCTATCCGTACATCTCCAATCAGATTGGAGAATGAATGTACAAAGGCTGTTTCATGGATTTGGGCTTCAGCTAAATTCCTCGACCACGGGGTTGGGGGTGCCGCCGTGCTGCGGACTGCCATTTCGAGATTCCTCCTGTATTGTCATTTGTCATTTGTCATTTGTCCTTTGTCATTTGCCTTTTGTGGAGAGCTAATGACTAATGACTAATGACTAAGGACTTATCGATATTGATCTTTTTTGCTGTAAATGAGGCGATCTTCAACGTGAATGGTATCTATGATCGCCACTACTACTGCATCTAATGGTCGCTGTTCATTTCCAACAACTTTACGAGCTGCACTGCCACGACTGACAAGTACCCACTCATCTACTCCGGCTCCCACACTATCTGCTGCTACCTCGTATTGTGGCAGGATATTTCCGTCTTCATCCACTAATTGTAATAACAGTAGCTTGACACCTCGAAGACTTGGATCTTTTTGGGTGCTAACTACTGTGCCGCGAACTTTGGCGACTTGCATTACAAATTACGGTCTTCTACCGAAAGGACGAATAGCATTCACATTTTCCCGGAACTGCTCTACGTCTTCGGTATACCGAATTGGTAGGACATATTCCAAGTTTTCGTGAGGACGAGCAATGATGTGAGTAGATAACACTTGTCCGCCGTTGACTCGCTTCACTGATTCAACACCAGCGCCTACGGAAGCTTGCACTTCCGACACATCACCCCGAACAATCACGGTAACTCGACCACTACCGATTTTTTCATAGCCCACTAAAGTAACACGGGCAGCTTTCACCATTGCATCAGCAGCTTCCACTACTGCTGGAAAGCCTAGCGTTTCAACCATTCCCACTGCAATTGACATTAGATTTTAATCCCTATTTAAAGTTTTTAGCCCTGGACAAGAGAAAGCGATGCTCAAAAAGGTAAAAAGTGTTAATTACTTTATTTAAACAGCTTTTAAGTACGGAACTGTTCCACAGCTTCTGTGTAACGTATCGGCAATACGTATTCTAGGTTTTCGTGAGGACGAGCAATGATGTGAGTGGATAACACTTCACCACCAAATACTCTTTTCGCCGCTTCAACCCCAGCAGCTACGGAAGCTTGTACTTCCGATACATCTCCCCTAACTATCACGGTGACGCGAGCGCTACCAATTTTTTCATATCCTACTAAAGTCACACGGGCGGCTTTCACCATCGCATCAGCAGCTTCCACTACTGCTGGAAAGCCCTTCGTTTCAATCATCCCAACTGCAATTGGCATCGCAGAACTCCTACAATATTAATCCAATCTGTACTGTCGCTTAAAATTTTTGACGGGGAGAGCTTGATCTTAGAGCTAAGAAAACACTTCCAAATTAAGCATAGGAAAGCTTGGCCTTCCTGGCAATATAAATTACTATAATAGTTTATGATAAGAAAGTTTTAAAAAACTTAACAAAAATTTATCTGTGCTTCTGAGCAATTAAAGTTCACTGATTCCTAGAGAAGCCACTTATGCTTTATAATTTCTTTATCACATTTACAAAACGACATTCATAACCAAGAGTAATTTTATCTTGCGAGGGACGACAAGCTGCTGTATCTTATACTGTCTCTATCTTCTGGCAATTTTTGCTATAAGTACTAGGACTAGGTGAAAAATATATAAATTTTTCCAATATATCGTATAAATTACTTTGCTCAAAATAGAAATACAAATGTAAAAACGGAGGTGAGGTTAAGGCAAGTAAATGCTTTTAGATATGTAAAGTTATATTTTATAGGAATTTAATAGGTAAAGTAAAGTAAAAATACTTTTGGTAAGTAAGTTGAAACAATAGTAAAAAAATATTGATATTTTACTAGATTAATTCTCTAACATAAATAATTGTTTGAAAGCTTTTTTTTAAATCAAGGCTGAGTCGTCAAGGTGAATTTAAATGCATCAATTTCTATTTTCAACAAGTTGGTTTGTGCCTTTATATAGCTTATTAGGTGCAATTTTGACGTTGCCGTGGGGAATAGGAATAATTCGGCGAACAGGGCCAAGACCTGCGGCATACATAAACTTGTTGATGACGGTTTTGGCTTTTGTCCATAGTCTGTTTGTATTTAACATTATCTGGGATAGAGAACCAGAAAAGTTACTGGTGCCGTGGTTCAAAGCTGCTGATTTAGACTTATCTTTTGCCTTGGAACTTTCGGCAGTCAGCATTGGGGCAACAGTTTTAATTACAGGGTTAAGCTTACTTGCACAAGTTTATGCTCTGGGTTACATGGAAAAAGACTGGTCGTTGGCACGTTTTTTTGGCCTGCTGGGATTTTTTGAAGCAGCCCTGAGTGCTTTAGCAATCAGTGATTCTTTGCTTTTCAGCTATACCCTTTTGGAAGTGCTGACGCTTTCAACTTACTTGCTGGTGGGATTCTGGTATGCTCAACCGCTAGTAGTGACGGCAGCGCGGGATGCGTTTTTAACTAAACGGGTGGGAGACTTGTTGCTGCTGATGGGAGTGGTGACGCTTTCCACCTTAGCCGGCAGCTTGAACTTTTCAGATTTATATGAGTGGGCGCAAACAGCTAATTTAAGCCCAATAACATCAACATTGCTGGGGTTGGCGTTAATTGCTGGGCCTGCTGGTAAATGTGCCCAATTTCCCTTGCACCTTTGGTTAGATGAGGCAATGGAAGGCCCTAACCCCGCCTCGGTAATGCGGAACTCACTGGTAGTAGCTGGTGGTGCTTATCTACTGTATAAAATGCAACCATTGTTAGCCCTGTCGCCAGTTGCCTTGAATGTATTAGTAGTAATGGGAACGGTAACGGCGATTGGTGCCACATTAGTATCCATAGCTCAAATTGACATTAAGCGATCGCTGTCTCATTCCACCAGTGCATACATGGGGTTAGTGTTTTTGGCGGTAGGGTTACAGCAAGGGGGCGTAGCCTTGATGTTGCTGTTAACTCATGCGATCGCTAAAGCATTATTATTCATGAGTTCTGGTTCAGTAATTTTGACTACCCAAAGCCAAGACTTAACAGAAATGGGCGGTCTGTGGTCAAGAATGCCAGCTACCACCACTGCCTTTATTGTCGGTTCAGCCGGAATGGTAACACTGCTACCGCTAGGAAGCTTTTGGGCAATGTTAGCATGGGCTGACGGTTTTGTGAATATTAGCCCTTGGGTAATTGGGGTTTTATTATTGGTCAATGGCTTGACAGCATTGAACTTGACCAGAGTGTTCAGATTAGTGTTCTGGGATAAACCGCAACAGAAGACCCGTCGCACCCCAGAAGTTGGTTGGCAGATGGCCTTACCAATGGTGATTCTTACAGTCTTTACTCTGCTTGTGCCTTTAATGCTACAGCAATGGTATTTGCTACCAGATTGGGAAAGTATTAATTGGTCTGTGGCGCTAGCGTTGTTTACTTCTACCGTCGTGGGGGTAGGTGTAGGATCTACAGTTTATCTACACAAAGCTTGGTCAAGATCCAGAATATTGACGTGGAGATTTGTGCAGGACTTGTTAGGTTATGATTTTTATATTGACCGAGTTTATCGTTTAACGGTGGTGGGTGCAGTAGCACTGTTATCTAAAGTTTCTGCTTGGAGCGATCGCTATTTAGTCGATGGTTTAGTTAACTTAGTTGGGTTTGCAACAATTCTTGGCGGACAAACTTTAAAATACAGCATTTCTGGGCAATCTCAGGGCTATATGTTGACCATCCTAGCAGTTGTCAGCGTCCTGGGTTTTTTCATCAGCTGGTCATTAGGCTTACTAGATAAATTACCTTTTTAAGAGTGCTGTTAGCGAAGAGCTATGGTTTCATCCTTGCTGAGTGAGAAGTTAGGAGTTAAGAGTTAGGGATTATTATTCTCTCCCTCTTTCCCTTTCCCCTTTCCCCTATACCCTTTCCCCTTTCCCCTTCTATCTATGCTTAGTGTTTTAATTCTAGTGCCATTAATCGGCGCAGCTTTAATTGGTTTCTCGCCCTCTGGCATCAATGGGAAATTTGCCCGTGGGGTGGCTTTAGTCTTTGCCAGTATTGCTTTCTTGTGGACAATCGTACTAGCAATTCAATTCCATCCAGGGGAAATCACTCAACAATTTGCCGAGTCTCTACCTTGGATAGATGTCTTAGGCTTGAACTATAACCTGGGAATAGATGGTTTATCTTTGCCACTGTTGGTTTTGAATGCACTGTTAACTTGCATTGCCATTTACAGTAGCGATGAATCCCTTCAGCGTCCTAAATTTTATTACTCTTTGATACTATTATTGAGTGCTGGGGTGACTGGAGCTTTTCTGGCACAGGATCTACTGCTATTTTTCTTGTTTTACGAATTGGAACTAATCCCGCTATATCTGTTGATAGCTATTTGGGGCGGGGAAAAGCGGGGTTATGCTGCAACAAAATTTCTCATTTATACTGCCGTTTCGGGAATCTTGATTTTAGCAAGTTTCCTCGGCATGGTTTGGTTGAGTGGTTCCTCAAGCTTTGCACTAGCAACCTTGAACCCTACAACTCTACCTCTAGCGACACAGCTTTTACTGCTAGGGGGAATTTTGGTAGGTTTTGGGATTAAAATTCCCTTAGTTCCCTTCCATACTTGGTTGCCAGATGCTCACGTTGAAGCTTCCACACCAATTTCTGTACTGTTGGCTGGAGTGTTGTTGAAGTTGGGAACTTATGGCTTACTGCGGTTTGGCATGAACTTGTTACCAGAAGCTTGGGCTTATGTGGCTCCTTGGTTAGCGACTTGGGCAGTAGTAAGTGTACTGTATGGTGCATCCTGCGCGATCGCCCAAACCGATATGAAAAAAATGGTGGCATACAGTTCCATTGGACACATGGGATACGTACTTTTGGCGGCGGCTGCGGCTACACCATTAAGTGTTTTGGGTGCTGTTATGCAGATGATTAGCCACGGCTTGATTTCCGCCATGCTGTTTTTGCTGGTAGGGGTTGTGTATAAAAAAGCCGGAAGCCGGGATTTAGAAGTCCTTGGAGGACTGCTGAATCCAGAACGAGGTATGCCTGTAATTGGTAGCTTGATTGTTGTGGGAGCGATGGCCAGCGCTGGGATACCAGGAATGCTGGGGTTTATTTCCGAATTCATCGTTTTTCGGGGTAGTTTCCCAGTTTTTCCACTGCAAACGCTCTTATCAATGATTGGTACAGGTTTAACTGCGGTTTACTTCCTAATACTTCTTAACCGTGCCTTTTTTGGACGCTTGTCTGCACAAGTTACCAACTTACCACGAGTGTATTGGAGCGATCGCGTCCCAGCTGCAATTTTAGCTGTGCTGATTGTGATTTTCGGCATTCAACCTGGTTGGTTAGCACGCTGGACTGAACCAACAATTACGGCAATGGTTAATAGCCAAAACGTAGTAGTTGCAGTGTCCTTGGATAAAGTGGGGAATAGGGATTAGGGAGTGGGGAATGGGGAAGAAGCAGGGGAGCAGGGAGCAAGGGAGACAAGGGGACAAGAGGTGAGAGAACTTCAAACAAGTCTTTCCCCTTGTCCCCAATTCTCCTTGTCCCCTTGTCCTCTAGCCCCATGCCCAATGCCCAATGCCCAATGCCCTAATCCCTATACTTGTTGGAGAGATAGCAATGGTAACTATTAAAAAGAAAGCAACTCACAATCCCTTAGCTGAGTATATTGAACGTTTGCAAAAAGGAGAGGCATTAGTTCCCGATAATCCAGAAAATGTGCTGGAAGTTGTTGGTATTTTAAAAAGCTATGGCGTAGTTTTAGATGCCTACTCAAAAAACCTTAACTATATTGCCGAGCATCAGTTTTTAATATTTTTCCCATTTTTTAAATACTTTAATGGAGATGTTTCTTTTCAGAAATTACTCCGTCACTGGTGGCACGATCGCATTAATTTTGAATATGCCGAGTATTGCATGAAAGGCATGATGTGGCACGGTGGCGGCGGACTAGATACGTATTTAGATACAACCGAATTTAAAGAAAGAGCGCAAGCCGTTATTGCCGCAAAGTTTAAAAATAATTTCTTAATTTCGGGTATCAATCAACTGTTTCCAGATTTCTTAACAGAACAATTGCGCGTCTCTGCTTACTATACGGGTTTAGGCCAATTCTGGCGAGTTATGGCTGATATCTTCCTCAGCTTATCAGACCTCTACGATAAAGGCAAAATAAAATCGATTCCCGAAGTTGTAGAACATATTAAAGCAGGGTTAGTAGCCAATGCATCAAACCCAATTACCTATGCCGTCAAAATTCGGGGTGAAGTCTATGAAATCATTCCCAAAAGTGTTGGTTTGACCTTCTTGGCAGATACAGCAATACCTTATGTAGAAGCAGTATTCTTCCGAGGAACGCCTTTCCACGGTACAGTTTCATACAACGCCCAAGGATATCAAATTCCCCCAGATCAAACACGATTTCAATATGGCGCTTTGTATGCCGATCCTTTGCCCATCGGCGGCGCGGGTATTCCTCCCACCTTGTTGATGCAGGATATGCGTCATTATCTTCCAGAGTATTTGCACGAAATTTATCGTCGCAGTCTTCGGGGTGAAGATGATTTGCGGGTACAGATTTGCATGAGTTTCCAAAAATCGATGTTTTGCGTAACGACAGCAACGATTTTGGGACTGATGCCTTATCCTTTGGATACTAAAGATCCAAATGAGGAAAAAGGTAATCGAGTTTATTTAGAGAAGTGGATGAGTCGGTTAGAAACTTCGCGGTTGCTAGATGTCAATAAATAACTGAATTTATACAGAGAAATTTCAGATGCTTCTCAATCGTTATAAAAATCTTCAGCTAATTCAGCAACTCGATCCAGTGCAAGATCATTGCCGGATTTATAACTTGATGAATGGCTATGAGTTTCCTTGGGATATGACGCGATCGCTCGAAGTTGCTTTGATGCGAACTTACTGCGTTCCTAGTATTTCTAAATTGCTGAATCAGACAGGAGAATTTACCCATTGTCCGCAAAAACGCTACGATGATACGTCAATAATTGTTGGAGAGATGATTAAGTGGGGCTATGATAGCGATCGCGGCAAAGAAGCCCTGCAACGCATGAATGCACTCCACGGACGCTTCAAGATTGACAACGGTGATTTCCTGTATGTACTTTCAACTTTCATTTTCGAGCCTATCCGTTGGAATGCGCGGTTTGGTTGGCGGCTGATGTGCGAACAAGAAAAATTAGCGTCTTTTTACTTCTGGCGAGAAGTAGGTAAGCAAATGCAGATTCAGAATATCCCTGAAACCTACGAAGAATTGGAGCGCTATAACCTTGACTACGAACGCCAAAAATTTTGCTATTCAGATACAAATTGTCGAGTTGGGGAAGCTACACGCGATTTGTTTTTGAGTTGGTTTCCTTCGTGGATGCGTTCTTCCATCAAACCAGGTATCTACGCTTTACTGGATGACACAATGCTCGATGCCTTTGGTTTTCCCTATCCTTCGCCATTGCTGCGATCGGTTATGGTAAGTCTACTAAAAATCCGAGCCAGATTAATCCGGTTATTCCCACCTCGAAATCACCCTAATTTTTATATTGACTCTCCTATCCCCAGCTATCCCACTGGCTATGAAATTGCAAATGTGGGACCAGCGGAAAATTTTAAGCAGCAAAGCTCTGACAAACTTGTTTAAGCGATTGGTTTCATGTGTCAGTAACTTTTACCATAACCCTTCATCCAAAAATCTAGGCTTCTGGTTCAACGCCTAAAGAGCGCAATTGAGCAGTCAACAGTATTGCCCATCAGGATGACGTTTTTGTAATATCGGTTTAATCGAGTCTGTTAGGAGAATGCTTTGGGGATGTTCCTGAAAGTTTTTCACGAATGTACCGTCAGATTCAGGAAGCTGTGTATGGTCTGGGAATGGGGTGAGTGCGGTGGATGGATCGGTTGCAGAGGTCATAAGGCTACCTTTGCAGGAGTAATGGTTGTTTTTTAGTTTAGCAGTGGAAGAAGGGAGAAGGGCGATCGCAATATTTCTATTAAGTTCTATACTTCACTGTAGGAAGATGGCGGCCAATATAGCTAATAATCACTATTCCTGGTTGTTCTGCAAAAAAATGGATTCGCCAGTTGCAGAACCTCAATTTAACGTGTCGTTCAAATAAGCGATCTTTACCATCAGGACAACGAAAAGTTCTTTCTTTAAAATATTTATCAAGCGTTGGTTTACTTTCCCCCGATTCTTCAATAGGATACCCGTCGAGATTGAAATAGCCATTATTCCAGTTTTTACAGCATTTGTGAAGCTCAAATAATATGTTCACAACAGACTGTAATTCCAACTGTCCAGTACGGATATCTTCTAACTGCTTTCTCACAACATCGCAGAATTCTAGGTTAGGAAATAATTCCTCTCTGCGATTCCAAACTTCTAACCCATCGCTAACATTTTGATAAATGCGCTCTTGGTGTTGTTGAATCAGACTAGAGTGTTCTTGTACATGGCTGCTACGGCTAGCATGGATAATTTCTACAATTTCGCTGATTATCTCTCCATCCTCATCCAAGCATCGAAATTCAAGTTTTACACGGTTACAATCCCAGCATTCCTGAGAGAGTAAGCTGATTGCAATCGTACTAATTGTGATCGTATTAAGTACATAAGCAATACCAAGCCCAATAGCCATTTCTCCTTGATGACGAAATTCAGACAAGCTAACATTATTTTCAATCTCTTGGATTTCGGAATTTGCTATATTACTTGAGAAAGGTGCTTTAGTTGCAAGAGTTTTGATAAAAAGTCGTTCAACTTGATCCGCGTCATTAAGCCAGTGACGAAGAGGATAGTTAGGTGCAAGTATTATTGTATGTAAATCTTCTTTAGTGCGGAGGCTTACCTTTACCCCTTGAGCTTTGACTGCCTTTATGGTCTTAATTAGCTCAGACATTCTTTGCTGTGCTACTTGTTTATTCAGAGCCGGATTTCGCAGAGATAACTCATTTAATATTAAGTCAAAATCCACCTTTTACTCTCCCGCAGGCTCAAGTAAAACATCTAAACTTTTTTCCCATTCATCAAAGAAACCATCAGGCCATTTATCAATTCTTCCATTGCGATCAATATGTGGAGATACTACTTCTGTAACAGTTTGTCCTTCTTTTTCTTGTCGCTGAAAATAATGTAGCTGAACATCATACGGCTTAATTTTGCCTCCATGAACAGCAAGACGAATACCATTTAAAACATGATCACTATGAGTTTCTATTACTATTTGAATTCCACAACTAGCTGCAAGTGATAATAATTCACCCATCTTGACTTGCCCTTTAGGATGTAGATGTGCCTCTGGATTTTCAATTATAATTAGTGTACCCAGAGAAGATGATAAAACTGCTACGATAATCGGTAATGTGTAACTAATTCCAAATCCGACATTAGTAGTACGATAAGGGTTACTATCCCCATAAAAATATTGCAAACTCATCAAACCGATATCTGAATTTGAGTTAATTTTAATCCTTGTACCAGGACTAACTTCTCTCATCCATCCTTCAACCTGGCTGCTAAGGGCGTTAGATTTTGCCATCGGATGTCTTAGTTTACTTTGAAGAACATCTTTATCTTGATTAATTGCTAAAAAATGTGCAGTATATTCACCCTTACTACCTAACTGTCCTAGTCGTCGTGCTTGATAATCTGACATATCATAAGATGTTCGTGGCCCGAGACGTTCAGCCTGTAAATAGTGAAATCTTTTATTGAAAGGACTTAATTTATAGACATTCTCAATTGGTAATTTAGAATCTAAATTATTTAAAACATCTGCACCTGTCTTAATTGGATCATAGCTAAAACGCCAAATCCCTTTTTTTCCCTCATTCCAAATAATTTCAAAACCTAGATAATCCTCTTTAGCTCTTTCACAAAATGCATCTTGAGCAGTACCAATGCGGACTAATTCACCATTCAATGCTAAACCGACATTTGGCAATAATTCTTGTTGATAAGATTGGCGCAGCAAAAGTAGCGATTGTAGTACAGAAGATTTTCCCGTACTATTTAGACCAGAAAGTAAAGTTAGTGGCTTAAATTCAATTAACTGATTTTCAAATGCTTTATAATTGGTCAATCTCAGAGAATTAATCATAATAATACTTCTTGGATAATTTTTTCAACTGTTTCAAATCTATGCTCTATTTTGTTTGCTGCTTGAGATATTGATACTAGAAATTCTGTATCGTTGTCTACATATTTAACAAAAGTATCTATTAGTTCTTTTTTTCTCTCTTTTAATATTTCAATATTTTGAATATCGAGCTTTGCAAGATTTACAGACCAAACTTCAAACAAGGATTTATTGAGTGGGAATTTTCTTTTATTTCTCTTAGAAATTTTGCGAAAAGCGTTATTATTAAAAATATCAAATGCTGCGCTCATCGTTCTTTTAAAGATTTTTTCTAAGCTTTGTATTTCTTCCTGACAAAGACTATTTATCTTCGATAAAGCTTTACTTAAAAAAGAATCTCTAGTTTCATCTTGATACTCTTTATAAGAAATTAAATAAAAAGCAATAAATCCTAGTACAAACTCTCTATCATCCATTCTCTTTTTTTTATCTGGGCTAAGATTAACAACACGTTTGAACTCTGGGAAAGAAGCTAGATTAGCCAAAAGCTTTGTAGCTTGTCCCGGATTCAAAGCATGTCGCAATTCCTGATTTGAAAGACGTACACCTCCTGTATTAATACGTTTGAAGATATTATACTTAACTTCCAAAGGTGTGCCTTTTTCAATTAAATATACTGTAACTTGAGTTTCTAATATCCGACGTTGATATCTGCGCTCTAATTCATCGTAGGTTTTATTATTAAGCTCTTTCAGGTATTCTAATCCAACTAGTTTAAGACTTTTATCAATAACAAAATGCTTGAGTGCAGACAATCTTTGTAAGCCATCTACAACTACCCATTCATCTTCATTTGTAGCATCAATATAAAAAGCAGGCAATGGAATTCTAATTAGAATAGATTCAATTAATTTACCTTTTGCTTCTAGAGTCCATATATTTGCTTGTCGTTGAAATTCAGGTGCTAAATCAAGCGCATCTTCGTTAATTCTTCTGAGTAATTGCTCAATAGTTGGCTCCCTTGTAACAATATTTATTTTCTCAGGGTCATACTGAAATGTAACTTTTTCTTCTTGTTCTTCATCATTGTCTTCTTCATCAGCTAATTCTGCGTTGTAGTTACTCAAATCTGTCACAGCCCTTACTCCTTAGTATTTACACTTGTTTGTTCACTTAGTTATGAGTGATGCTTGGTGTTACTACATCAGCAAATGGGACTTTTTAACTGGCGTATTTCAATCCTACTATTTCCCTAAATAATAGAGACGCGAAATTTCGCGTCTCTACGTACCTAGTCTATTACTTGTTTACGTTCCCCAGGCAAATCCAAAATTGGCGCGATCGCCTCCGGTAACATCAGAGCGATCGCACCCTTAAACCAAATACTTAAAACTCTGGTTCAACACCGAGCGATCGCAATTGTGCAGCCAAGCGTTCGGCTCTTTGTCTTTCCTGTTCAGCCCGTTGGCGTTCTTGTTCGGCTCTTTCGTCACCAGTCAACAACAAATTACCCTGCAAATCCCACCAACGCAACCAGGACAATTCGGCGTTTTGATAAACTCCATGCCATAAGCCTAACTCAACTCCCAAGTGCGTAATCGGATAATGCCCGCGCTCATTTGCTGTTAATAACTGATATTGTCCACCAATTAATTTATAAACTTCCACACTGGTTTTATTCACTTCATAAATGCCATAAAAAGCCGGATGAATTACTTGCTCATAAATCCAGAATTTGCCCTTCCAAGGAGTTTTATCTCGCTCCTCACTACCATCCCCAGAGACAAATTCTAAGGCAATCAAGGGTGCAATAAATTCTCGCCACAGTACATAAGACCTCCGCGTTTGTCCATCGAACAAAGGCGGCACATTTCCGACATAAAACCAATCTGGTGCTTCTGCGCCTCGTTCTGGCGGGTCTGTCAAACGCCAGTAAATACCTAAGTCTTGACCGATACAATATTGACTATCAGGATGTAGTTGTTTAAGGACAGGTGTAATTGAATCAGTCAGTAAAATGCTTTGGGGATGCTCTTGCCCATTTTTCACAAAAGTACCATTGGACTCTGGTAGCTGCGTATGATCGGGGAAAGGAGTAAGGGCGGTGGATGGGTCAGTTGCAGAGTTCATAAGACTACCTTTACAGGATGTAAGGGTTGTTTGTAGTTTAGCAAGGGTAGGAGCAAAGAGAAATCTGAGATAAAAACTAAGTATTTTAGGCTACAGAAACCTCTGATGGCGATCGCAAAACAATACTTTCAAAGTACACGCAATAAACTAGGAATACTTTCGATCCCTTCCAAATCCCGAATTTCTGCTAAAGCTTGCCGAAAGTTACCTTCTCGCACATCATGGGTAACAACCACAATCTCTGCTAATTCGCCTTGAAAGCCAGTTTGGACAATTGACTCTAAGCTAACGCCATAGTTACCAAAACAAGTTCCCAACTTCCCGATAACTCCAGGTTGGTCATTTGTAAGGAAACGGGCGTAAAACCGAGTTATCAGTTCTGCCATCGGTGCAATTTGGCAATATTCTTGATGTCCACAAGCTATTAAAGGATTTGCAACTGCTGTATTGGTTTTGAGGACAGCAACTAAATTCAAAATATCTGATGTCACAGCACTGGCGGTTGCACCAGCACCAGCACCGGGGCCGAAAAACATTACTTGCCCAATGGGTTCTCCTTCGACAAGAATGGCGTTGTAAACACCGTTGATGCTAGCCAACGGATGAGCTTGAGGCACTAAAGTTGGATGAACTCTAACGGAAAGTGGGGATGAGGGAGTATCACGTTTAGCGATCGCTAACAATTTAATCACAAATCCCAATTTTTCGGCGTAGGCAATATCTGTCTTGCTGACTTGCCGAATCCCCTCAGTATATACATCTTGTAGGTTGATGCGTCCACCAAAGCCTAATGATGCCAGGATGGCAATTTTATCTGCTGCATCTAAGCCATCGACATCAGCTGTGGGGTCAGCCTCAGCATAACCTAAGCGCTGGGCATCAGCTAAGACATCGCTGAAGTTGCTGCCTTCTGTCTGCATCCGCGTCAGGATGTAGTTAGTTGTACCGTTCACGATGCCTGTGATAGTGTGAATGCGGTTAACACTTAAAGACTGCTTTAGGGGTTGAATCACGGGAATCCCGCCACCCACAGCAGCTTCTAGCATGACGTAGACGCCAGCTTGATTGGCAGTGGTAAAAATTTCTGCTCCAAAGCGGGCGATCGCTGCTTTATTGGCAGTGACTACATGCTTACCATTACTCAAAGCTTTGAGAATTAGCGATCGCGCCGGCTCCAATCCGCCCATCACCTCGACAACTATATCTACCGCCGGATCGTTGACAATCGATTCCAAATCTGTAGTTAAGACTTCCGTAGATAATTCTACAGTACGTGGCTTATCTAGCGATCGTACTCCCACCCGATAAATTTCTATCTCTTGCAACAATGGGTGACGCCCAGCGCTATCTTGCAACAACTGCACTGTTCCCGTTCCCACGGTGCCTAATCCCAGTATTCCTAGTTTCACACCCACAATTTTTGCACCCAATTTATTTTTTAGTGCTGAGTGCTGAGTGCTGAGTGCTGAGTAGTAACAAGTATTATTTAGTACTCTACTCTTCAGAACTGAGAACTCTTTCCTCAGCTATTTATAATATTCATAACAAAACAATTGTAGGTAGAGCGTTTGCCCTACCTACTGATTATCCTGCTTCCTTTGTCATTTGTCCTTTGTCCTTCGTCCTTTGTCTAAAACTAATGACTAATGACCAATGACTAATGACTAACTTAATAGGTTTCTACATGCCAGCGGCCAGCTTTCTTGATTTGCTTCTGGTAATCACTCCAGGTTACGCCTTCCTTAGCAGCAGCAGCAGTTAAGGCTGCATCGATACCTTCTTCCATACCGCGCAAACCGCAGATGTAGGTGTGGGTTTTTTCATTTTTAATCAACTGCCACAATTCATCAGCATGTTCAGCTACGCGGTCTTGAATATACATTCTACCGCCTTGGGGATTTTTCTGTTCGCGGCTGATAGCAGCAGTGAGACGGAAGTTATCAGGATATTTTTGTTGAATTTCTTCCAGTTCTTCCTTATATAAGAGGTTTGGAGTTGTTGGTACGCCAAATATCAGCCAAGAGAATCCTTTAAATTGGTATTCTGGGTTAGCTGCTCTTTCTGCATCTTTAAACTGACGCCACAGATAAGCCCGCATCGGGGCAATACCTGTTCCGGTTGCCATCATGATGACATTAGCATCAGGGTCATTGGGTAACAACATTTCCTTACCCACAGGCCCGGTAATTTTTACCTCTTCCCCTGGCTTGAGGAAACACAGGTGCGTAGAGCAAACCCCGTAGACTGTTTCGCTAGTTTCTGGGTGCTTGTACTCCAATTGGCGGACGCACAGTGATACTGTCTTGTCATCCACATCATCGCCATGACGAGTTGAGGCGATGGAATACAATCTAAGTTTTTCGGGCTTGCCGTTCTTGTCTACTCCTGGTGGAATAATCCCAATACTTTGACCTTCTATATACTTTAAATTACTACCAGATAGGTCAAATTTAAGGTGTTGAACAATACCAATACCGCCTTCTTTGACTAACGGTTCATTAGATATTACCTTGCCAATAAACGGAGCATTGGGACGGTAAGTGTTAACAGGAACGTCACCGTGGTCTTTTTTGGCTTTCGCTTGAGTCATGGTGTTGCCTTTTTTGTCCTTGTTCTCTTCAGCACTATGAGCATTCACAGGTGTGGCTTTACCATTTCCTTCACTGTTAGCAGTTTGCCCAGATGTAGCTAACTCGCTGACAACGCTTGTAGCATTCCCAAATGAGGCTTTACCATTAACTGGTTCTAAAACAGTTACAGGCTGGATGCTAACAATTGTGCCGCCTAGACGAGTGATACGTCGCATTTCTTGATTCATGCGGTTGTAAGGCACTCTGATGAACACACTGCCACTTTTCCGAATTGGGTAGTTAGTTTGATCGGTTTCTTCGCTCTGACGCAAACCCACCACTTCATAAAGGAAGATGCGGCTACCTAATTCTGTGTTGGCAGCACCCTCAACAGCACCTTGATTGTACATTCGTTCTACCACTCCGATAATTTACTTAACCGTTTTTCAAAAAAAAACTATTCCCATCCCATGCCAGCTTTAGTTTAGCGGATTTTCGTTTCACAAAACTGGCCTTGAAGGAAAAAAGGCATCATTAAATTAATGCCTTGCTAAGTACACTCACCAAAGACATGCAGGCATAGCAAAAAACACACCTGTTCACCTTCTAAGGTAAAGGATAAGTCTTGTGGAGAATGTTAATAAAGAGTCAATTTAATCTTTTTTTCGTTAACTACCATCTTCATTAGCGAGATAGTTTTTTACCTCACTACCCAAGCAGCAACTTAAAAAGGCAGATATTGTAGGAAGCCTGCTTCTATTACTGGAACTTACTGCTCAGTTGACTTCCAAAAATTGCGGTTGCGCTTGCATACTCCAGGGGTTTAATTCGGAGAATACCAATCTCGGAAGGTTTTTTTTGCGATTGGTTTCACTGCTTCAAATCTACTAGTCTTCCGCAATCTTGTTAGCTATATTCATGACCTATCTATGCAAAATGACATTACTAGGACAACTCCAGCTACAAACATAACGAGATAGAGAACCGTGATTTAAGCAACTGTAATCAGTTTTACTTGATGTGAAAAATCTGTCAACATCTCTCAGTACTTTGCCATAACGTCAACGCTTCTATATGAGCATATCCATAAATCTACAGCCAATAATTTAAATCATGCAAGTTGTTTCCTCATTCGTTGGATAGATTTTTACTTTGAATATTTTAAGTATTGTCGAGCAGCAATTACAATTTAGGAACATTAGAAAATCTACGGCAATAATAAATTATACCTTATAGTCTTGATTATATAGAGTCAGAAGTAGCAGACTGATAAAGGTGCAACGCTGATGGGCGGTACTGATCCCCATTTTTAAATTAACAACTAAATTAACAAAAAAATGATTCATGAACTACCCTAATTCTTCTTGGCAGCAATCTTGTATGGGATACCCCCTTCTGTTAAAATCAAATATACCACTAGGATTAAATACTTACCGGCACCAACATTCAGGCTAGTCCGACGAGTAGCAACTTAATTATATTGTTGTTGCCTACTTGCTTGGTGTCTTATAGATGTGCTAGGTAGCAAGAACGCAGGATAAACCAAAGGGGTAAACTCCTGGCTTCAGAATCTGCTGTGTGAAAAAATATTGAGACAATTTTAGTATTCTAGAGGAGATTTATGACAAGTAAGCCGGAACGCGTGGTACTGATTGGAGTAGCCGGAGACTCTGGGTGCGGGAAATCTACGTTTTTGCGTCGTTTGATAGATTTGTTTGGTGAAGATTTAATGACAGTCATTTGCTTGGATGACTATCATTCCCTGGATCGCAAACAGCGTAAAGAAACTGGGATAACGGCATTAGACCCCAGGGCGAACAATTTTGATCTGATGTATGAACAAATTAAAACGCTCAAAAGTGGTCAAGCGATTGATAAGCCGATTTACAACCACGAAACCGGCTTGATTGATCCGCCAGAGCGGGTAGAGCCGAATCACATTATAGTTGTTGAAGGGCTGCATCCTTTATATGATGAGCGGGTGCGATCGCTAATCGACTTCAGTGTTTATTTTGATATTAGTGATGAAGTTAAAATTGCCTGGAAAATTCAGCGAGATATGGCTGAACGCGGGCATCGCTACGAAGATGTCTTAGCGCAAATTAATTCTCGCAAACCTGACTTTGAAAAGTTTATCGAGCCACAAAGAGAATTTGCCGATGTAGTTCTTCAAGTATTACCCACGAACTTGATCAAAAACGACACAGAGCGTAGAGTCCTGCGGGTACGTATGCTCCAGCGCGAAGGTAAGGAAGGCTTTGATCCAACCTACCTGTTTGATGAAGGATCAACAATTAATTGGACTCCCTGTGGACGCAAATTGACTTGTTCTTATCCTGGTATGCAACTATACTACGGATCAGATGTTTACTATGGCCGCTATGTCTCAGTATTAGAGGTGGATGGTCAATTTGACAACTTAGAAGAAGTAATTTACATCGAAACCCATCTCAGCAATACATCCACCAAATACCAAGGTGAATTGACTCACTTGTTACTCCAGCACCGCGAGTATCCAGGTTCCAATAATGGCACTGGTTTCTTCCAAGTGCTTACAGGTTTGAAAATGCGTGCTGCCTATGAGCGCTTGACAGCTACGGAAGCAAAGTTAGCGGTTCAGGTTTAAAGCAGCAGTGTTTGTGTCAAAGTTTGTGGGGGCGCTTCTGGGTGTCCCCTTTTTTTGTGTTATTAAATACATTTTAGTCACAAAATAATTAGTATAAATTTATCTTCTTTACAGATACTTACCTTATAGCTAGTGGTTTTATCGATATCAAGAAGATACTAACTACTGAAGTATAAATATTGTTATGATTTCATAAATTAATGTGAGTTCGACGGCTTATGTGGTTTTTGCATAACGAGCCGAATCAAAAGACCTCTAAGAGGTTTTACTACGCAAAACCGTGTCTCTTTGAGTCAGAGAGGGGCAGATTTGAACTAAAGTTCAAGTTAGGGAGAGGTTCTATCTAACTCACGTTAAATTAGGTAGTTGAACTAAATACTACATTTAGTCAGCCAAAAAACTCAAGTCAGGAGGAATTTCCTTTGTCTCGTCGATATTTATTTACCTCCGAGTCAGTCACCGAAGGTCATCCAGATAAAATCTGCGATCAGATTTCTGATACTATTCTGGATGCACTGCTGACACAAGACCCCAGCAGCCGTGTCGCTGCTGAAGTAGTAGTTAATACTGGTTTGGTGCTAATCACTGGTGAAATAACCACCAAAGCCAATGTAAATTTCGTCAATCTCGCCCGCAAAAAAATTGCCGAAATTGGCTATACCAATGCCGATAATGGCTTTTCTGCTAACAGCACCAGCGTTCTGCTGGCTTTAGACGAACAATCACCCGATATTGCCCAAGGTGTTAACACCGCCCAAGAAACCCGCCAGCAAGATAGTGATCAGCTATTCGACAAAATTGGTGCGGGCGATCAAGGTATAATGTTCGGTTTTGCCAGCAACGAAACACCAGAACTGATGCCCTTACCCATCAGTCTTGCCCACCGCATTGCTCGCCGATTGGCAGCAGTCCGCAAAACAGGTGAATTGTCATACCTGCGTCCTGACGGTAAAACCCAAGTAACTGTGGTCTACGAAGATGGACGCCCAGTAGGTATTGATACTATTCTAATTTCCACCCAGCATACAGCCAGTATTGGGGAAATTACGGATGAGGCGGCTGTACAAGCCAAAATTAAACAAGACCTTTGGCTAGCAGTGGTCGAGCCTGTTTTTGGCGACATTGAAATTAAGCCTAATGAGGAAACACGTTTTTTAGTCAACCCCACTGGTAAATTTGTCGTTGGTGGCCCTCAAGGAGATTCTGGTCTGACAGGACGAAAAATAATCGTTGACACCTATGGTGGTTATTCACGGCATGGTGGCGGCGCTTTTTCTGGCAAAGACCCCACAAAGGTAGACCGTTCTGCTGCCTATGCGGCTCGCTATGTGGCGAAAAATATTGTCGCTGCTGGGTTGGCAGACAAAGTTGAAATTCAGCTATCCTATGCTATTGGTGTAGCGCGACCAACAAGCATTCTAGTGGATACCTTTGGCACCGGGAAAGTGGATGAAGAAACCTTACTGGAATTAATCAACAAGCACTTTGAACTGCGCCCAGCAGGGATTATTCATACCTTCAACCTACGCAACTTACCAAGTGAACGAGGCGGACGTTTTTATCAGGACGTCGCGGCTTATGGTCATTTTGGGCGGGCTGATTTAGACTTGCCTTGGGAACAGACCGATAAAGCCGAATTGTTGAAGCAAGCAGCAAACGAGTCACTTTCGGCAGTAGTTGCTCAGGCACTAACTTAGACTTATACGCTACTGCAAAAACTTAGCATATCTATTTGAGGGTATTGGCAAGTTGTTAAGTTGCCTATGCCCTCGTTTTTTAGTAGCCACAAGAATATTAAAAGGAATTGGGGGGAAGCTGCAATGACTAATTGCACTAACCGAAAAGTAGTAACTGCCTAGCTAGAGAGCCAGTCCAGTAGAAGGCATTGACAAATTAAGCAGATTGTGAGCTA
>NZ_JAYGHD010000322.1:0-33245 GCF_034932245.1 Nostoc sp. UHCC 0251 | reverse complement strand
ATATGCGTTACCCAGAACCCTTGTAGAGACGTAGCAGTGCTACGTCTCTACATTCATTTTCGGAGATGTCTAAATAACCACAAATAAACATAGATTCTCATAGAAGCGCACAGATGTACGCCTCTAAGCAAGCTTATATTTAATTCAAATGAGAATCGCTACATGGAAGATGAGTGGTTTGTACCTCTTCTAAGGATGATGGAGATTTAGAAGAACTAGCGCTACTTTCTGGTGTTGAAAGTTCATCATTTACAACTCCATCCCATGAATAATTGCAGATTTTAGTGCGAAGTAATGTACCAAATGTCAGGTTAATTACTACAGCGAAAGAATCGATAAAAATTAGATTCAAAAAGCGATCAATCATTAGACCCTCTTGAGCTAAATTGAGCATCAAGTGATAGTTGCTTTCTTACTACACATGCCACAATGTCTTTTCCAGAAATGTGTCCGGCTAAATACTGATCGTTTAGACCGCAATTCTTGCTGGAGTAGGGGAAAGAGGTTTTTGCGATTTGTGTAAAGATTAATCTAAAAATAATTTGGAAGAATTTATTTTTTTAGAAGTCTGTTAAGGGATTGACGGCTGTTGCAAATTAAGCTCTTGGAATGGTTCAGAAGACTCTTGCAATTGCAAGCTACCAGCAGATTTACCGTTGATTTGTAGAGTGTATTTACCCTGTGGCAAGCCTTCTAAATAATAGACTCCAGCACCGTTGGTGACAGAAAAACGCCGAGTTCCCTGATCTGGTTGTATAGCTTCTACCCGTGCGCCTGCGATCGCTTTACCTTGAGTATCCGTGACTACCCCCGATCGCGTGTAAGAACGAATCAGCGGAATCATCACAGAGGTGTAACTACCAGCAATCACATCAACAGCTAAGGATTCAGCCGCAGCCTGCCAATCAGGAGGTAAACCTGCTGGATCGAGGTCGAGGCGATAAACGCCAGGAGACATCCTCACTAAAGTGCGCTCGCCCTGGATTTGTGGTAAAAATGACTTAAGCGGTTTATTGTTCAGAGTCAACAATAAATCAGCGTTATCTGTATAAACTTCTTCGCCTTTATCCTGTTTGCCGTTATTGTTTCGGTCAAAAAATGGCTTAATTAGCAGTCCGCCTTGTGTACGGAAGTAACTAGAACGGCGATCGCCTGGACTAATACCCCCTTGTAAATTCAGGCTAGAAGCTAAATCTATGCTGAAAGTTGCTTCATCGGAACTTGGCGATACACCTTGATAACGCGCCCGTAGTAGCAAACCGGGTAAAACTGTTGTGGATAATGTGGCTAGTAGTCCACTACCCTGAGAACCAATGCCATAACCTAACTGTGCTTCCCACCGATAGCTGCCATCAATCGCCTGTTGTTGTGAACGATAGCGCCAACTCACACTTAGCAAGCTGTCGCTACGATTTTGATTCTGTGTTTCATAATTTAACAGCAGCGCACTGCCAGTATTAGAAAAGCTGTTTTTTGACAAGTTGTAAGTCAGTTCCGACAAACTACCAATTTCGTTACCGCGTTGCGTTAATTCTAGTCTCCCAAGACGTTGCAGCAAATTCCAGCGCAGGCGGCTTTTAGTATCTAGGCTGACACGGGCAAAGGTAAAGGCATCTTTGCCACTCAAGTTAAATTGCATTCCGCCAGATGTTGCATCAGCCGTGTCAGTACTGGCGAATAAGGTGAATTGAGGCAAAACTCGCCAATCTAGATTAAAACGGCTAGACAAGCGATCGCTAGTAAATGCGGCGCTCAAGTTGGATGATGGATTGTAGCGAATATCTGTGTTCACATCCCACTTATTACCCGTCAGTGCTGAAACTGCTACCTGCAAAGGTAACTTTCCAGGACGCCAAAATAATTCTCCTAAGGCTCTAGGCGATTCGTCGTACACTCCACCTAAGCCTACTGTCAGATTTTCCGATAAACCCCAACGCCCAGCAATTCCCCCCCGAAAGTCAGAAAAGTTGCCCAACAGACTTTGATTTCCCACAAAATTCCGTCGTAACCCACCAGAAACGATTAATCCTGAAGCACCTGCTGGTAATTGTCCTAGTACTGTCGAAAAAGTAGCCTCTTGAATTTCTGGTTGGGCGGTGAGTCGTCCTTGGGGATACAGCAAGACGCGATAATTGTTGCCCAAAAATTGATTTTGGCTTTTAATATTTTCAAAGCGGTAAATGCCAGAAGAATCAACTAAAATTTCGGCAATTACGCGATCGCCAAAACCTTGTACTAACCGCGCTAATGTCCCAGGTTCAGTCTTACCAGAAATTGTGCGTCCAATAGCATCTGCTTGTAAACGTTGGCGAGGATCAGAAGAACCACCACCAAAGGGTTGAGGTGGTACAAACCCCTGTCGTTGAATGGATGTAAAACCCCAATAGTCTCCTGTTCCTTGAGTCTGCCAAAAAGTTGGCTGGGAACCAACAAAATAATCGGCTGAATTAGTTTGTCGCAGAAACTGCGCTTCGGCAATATTCCAAGTTTGCGAATTTTGTAAATTTGGTTGATCGGTGCGGATGAACCACGAACCACCAAAAGCACTACCAACCGCAAGGAAATCACCTCTATAACTTGTTGATCTGGTAGCACTCCCGCTAGCATTTACCTTTTGTTCAATTGCGGCGACACTAAAACTTTTAGGTGAAATGTGTGGTAATCCTTCTAGTTGAATCGGAGTTTCTGTTTCTGCTAGTTTGCCAGTAGATTGATCTAGGACTGGAACATCCAAAACAATGGCGTATTCATTGATATCAAATTTTGCCGTTACGCCAAATAGAGTTTGTAAATCTTGAATTGTAAAGACTAATCCTAATTCTGGATCAGTGTGAAGTTTTTTTGGATCAATGCGAGTCACAACACCAGGCGATCGCACTTCTAATTGACCATCAGGTAAAGTGGTAATATTTAATTTCAACCCTTGAATTACAGCATCATAGGGTAACAGCCAATTTGTAAAATCAATTGCTTGGGAACCATCTTCTTGACCACGCACTAAAACGCTAGGATTGACATTGCGGTTCCCTATATTTAATCCTACGGGAAAAACTTTAAATTCGGATTCCTTAGCTAATTGGTTACTTGTGGGTGTTTGTAGGTTGGAAATCGTAGGCGTATCTGCCTTAGCTGGGGCGATCATAATTTGACAAATAAGAGCGATCGCAGCTAGCAGAAATTTGCTTTTATTGACTAACCGAAGTTGCACAAATTTTGCATTTATCAGTAGATCTATCTATAAAAATAGAGACATTGGAATCCAACGTCTCTACAAACATATAATTCCCACGCACCAAGCAAAATTATCTATATTAAGGCTGTATTTTACAGCAAGGCTAATTCTCCCAAATCAGGCTACAGATACCTAATTGAATTTGAATTTATTAATTACGAATTACGAATTACTAATTACGAATTGTTACACAATCTATTTCTTCTCTGATGCAGCCGTTTGTGTAGGAATAGTAATATTTAGATTGAAAGGCAACTTACTTTTTTTACTGTCTTCGCCCCAGAACAACTCACCACTTAGCTGATATTGACCGGGTTTGAGGGCTGGTTGGTCTTTGCTGGGATAATTTAATAAGAAATTGCGATCGCTATTTGCCACCACAGCATTAGCATCTACCTGCCCAGTTTTGACAACAGTTTGCCCTTGGCGTAAAGTCCAATTTACACTAGGGAGAACAGTTGCTTGACCGCTATTTTGAACTAAGAGTTGAATTTGTTTTTGCTCTGGATTAAAACTGGCACTATCAATTGCTAGTTTGGGAGAAAGGTTGCCTTTTCTCACATATAATGTCACGCCAATTCTTGCTACCAAAGTAACGTTATTACCAGCGGCATCTTTTGATTCAGTGAGAGTTTCATTAAACACTACCGCTCGATATTCTCCGTCAGGTAAATTAGGAGCCAAGCGGCTAATAAGGCGCACCCGCCGAACTTCTCCAGGTTTGATAGTCAACTCACGCGGTGAGAATTGCAGATATTTTGTCAGGTCACTGGGACTAGAAGATAAGGTTTGAAACCCTGCATCGCGGCTATATGTGAAAGGTTGAGCATATATCCGAATCCGAGAAGGGGTCTTACTGGTATTGGAAATCGTGATCATTCCTTGGGCTTGTCCGCGTTCCGCCTTGGCTTCAATAACCAGAGGAGAAACGCTCATTTGTGCTTTAGCAGCAACAGGAAAAAAAATTAGGGCGAATAAGCCAGCACTAACAGCAGCTAGAGAGCGCCAATTATTATTGAGCATATTTATAACTATCGTAGAATTGTAAATTTAATTCCTGATTTATAGTTCCCAAAAGCAG
Source organism: Nostoc sp. UHCC 0251 (assembly GCF_034932245.1). Classification (NCBI taxonomy): domain Bacteria; kingdom Bacillati; phylum Cyanobacteriota; class Cyanophyceae; order Nostocales; family Nostocaceae; genus Nostoc; species Nostoc sp. UHCC 0251. Next base: position 28,932 of record NZ_JAYGHD010000322.1, on the reverse strand, counting down.
GGTTATTTATCTATGGGTCATGAGAAAAATATCTTGCCGCTTGAAGATTTAGTCTCTAGCGACAAGATATTCAACAACTATTCTTCTCAATCAATCTGAAGGGAAACTAGAAAAATTTTAGACTATGGCACGATAGTCAACGTTGTTACATAGCTGTAGTTTCCAGGAACAAGGGGACTGCCTTTATCTACTATCATGTTTATATCCAAAGGCAAACCGCCACCAGGAGGCAGCGGCAGAGAACCACCACTTTGAGAACTCGTACTGCCAAAAGGTGAATTGATCTCCCCGACAGAGAACATAGGTGTAAACCCAGGACCTCCGGTCTGCTGTGGTTGAGATATACTCACTCTGGCACCTTGGTTACAGCTAACAAGAACCTTACCAAATACCCCTCCAGGAAACATTGCCGCTAGTGCAGTTGGGTTAGTCTGTTGGTTGAGTCCCAATTTACCAGGGGTAATTTGATCGAAGTTGCAGACACCAGCGACATTTCCCGTAAAGGGAACATCAGCAGTTTGTGCCATTGTTTTGGGTGCAAGAGCAGCAGAACCAACAATTATCAAAGCAGCGGCTAACAAAGAACGACGAATCATTTTTAAATCCTTCTAAAATAAATAAGGGTTGGAGAAAACAGTTATGGTGCGATCGTTAAGGTAACAACGTAGGTATAAATTCCCGGCGTAAATGCTACAGGTCGCTCTACCAACAAACCCACCTCAAAATTGGTGTTACCTGCGGGCAAAGTTGCGCTTCCACCACCAACATCACTGCGAACATTGGTCGCACCAAACTTTAAAAACCCAATGTGCGTTGTCCCTGATGGATCGGCGCTAGGGCCAGATACAAGCCTGGGGGGAGAAACAGAGACGGTGGCAGATGTGCTGCTTTGTACAGCAATAGTGGCAGGAGTTTGTGATTCAAACTTTGTCGGAATTCCGCCAGACTGGCTAGAAATAGTTGGTTCAGCAGCCCCAGGGGCAGGAGAGCTAAAGGTAGCTTCAGCTGGAACTGTTCCACTGAACGGAACATCTACACTTTGAGCTAGCACAGCTTGATCTAGAGCGAATGCCTGCACGCTTAATGCACTTGCCAGCACTAGGCTAGAGGTTAACGCTAGACGGTAAAGCATAAAGGAGTTAACTAATTACTCAGCGTTGTCTTGTTTCAGTGCCTTTTTTTAGATTAACTATGAAATGCTACGCTATCGACCGTGAAAAAACGTAATTTTTATCTCTGAGAGTAAATTGCGTAAAAAAACTTAGTACCAGTTCCGGTTTATCAAAATTAAATTTTTTGCATCCGTTGATTGGTGGGATGTCTGCGGCGGGCTACGCCTATACAAAAAAACTTTTCAGACATCCTCTCAATCTTTATTAACCAAATTTTTGAGATTATTAGGTTTAGCATAAATCGCCAGCTATTTCTGAAGCGCCTGCTGAAAAGTTTTGATGGCATCAACATGATTTACCATATTAATGCAGCCTAACAACAAATCTAGATCGATCCCTTTGACTTCTTCACTACTGGAAACTTTTTCATAGTGAAATGTGTTGCCCTCTTGACGCAGGTGATAAACTTCTAACACTCCATCTTCCCAAAACCACACTTCGGGAATCTTGAGCCGTTTGTATGCTTCCAGTTTGTTGATACCGCCACTAGTAAACACCACCTCTATCGCCAAATCAGGACGCACTCGGCCAGGGGCAAGTTTATAAGATTTATCCGCTTCTCGCTTTACCCCAACCGATTCACTTTCTAAGGTCATTGAACCGGTTGGGGTAAAGTCAAACCCTGCCATGAGCAGGTAAAGTTCTAATAATGCACCGAGTCTTTCCTTAACGGTTTCGTGCGGTTCTCCAGGCATTCTTCGGATCTCCAAAACACCATCCAGAAAAGACAGCCGATATCCTGGACGGTCTAATAATTGCTCAACTGCTTTAAATTCTCTCCAAGTTAATCCCTCAAATAAAAGGGGTGATTCTTTTAGGGGTGTAGCAATGGCTGCTGTAGTCATAAAAGTCTCCAGTCTGTTTCTAAATAAGAAATAATCAGTTTTGGAGGTCAGTTTGTTAATTCTAACGTGTTTCTAGAATATTAAAATTTGCTTTTTATTTTCTAAGCGTTAAATTCACAAAAAAAGCCGTGTTTAGTCTTGGATTACTTGAGAAACATCAACGAAACCGTTATGAATACTAACAATATTTGATACTTCAGAATACATGCTTCCTACTTTACCTGGTTGATGGGTAAATAAATCATGGCAACCAACAATTATCAGCAGTTCTTGAGCGCGGGAAAATGCAACGTTAACCCGTTCTGGTTTCTTGGCAAATCCTACATCTCCTTTGCTATTGTTGCGAACCATACTCACAATCACAACAGGTCTTTCCATGCCTTGAAATCTGTCTACTGTACCAGTACGAATTTCTAATGAAGGGAAAAGTTCAGATTGTAGACGTTCATCAATTTTTCTTAATTGAGCGCCATAAAAGGTAATTACAGCGATTTCTTTTTTTGGCTCACCATTAGCAACTTTAGAAGCCCAAGTAGTCTCGAATTGGTGACACAGACGCTCAATCGCATCAATTTCTGGATTATTAAAGTAAGAAGTTCCATTTCGTTGCTCTAAAAAACTCTTTTCTATCGGCGTTTTTACCCAAATAAGATGCTGAGATTTTTGGAGAATTTCGCCTGCTAAATGATGTGCGCGTTTTGTGTCTGGCTCCAAAATACCAGATTCTAGTTTACCGTCATAGAACTGATTGATTGCTCCCATAATGAATGGGTGCATTCGATACTGTGTAGTTAACATTTGTTTGATGCTTTCATCAGCAGATTCAAACTGACTTTTAAACAGTGATTCTTCTAAAAATTGTAGTTCATCTCTTGTATTACCCATTGTTTGAGCAACTTCTTCTATAGTGCTAGTATCAAGCATGGGTGGTAATTGCCGATGATCGCCTACCATGACTAACTTTTTGCCTTTTAAGGCAGGGATTAGTAACTCTGGTGGAGTACACTTACTAACCTCATCAATGATGACGACATCGAAAGATTTGAATTCTTCCGAAAAACCTCTATTTGCAGCTTGAACACAGGTGATACCGACGACGTTGGCATTATCTAAATATGTGCGCCTTAAATCGTCGCGATCGCGTTCATTTGGCTGTCTTAATTTTTCTATCCAATCTTGGACAAAATTCTGATATTTATTGAGATAAGCTTCGTCTTTTTGTAGTTGCTGTTGCCAAGATTCAAAGCTAATATTTATGCTGCGTAATAAATCTATATTAAACAAGTCATTAGCAAATTTTTCTGGTTTAAATTTATCCGGTATTGTTTGCCATTGTGTCAACCACCAGCTTCTTTCTTCTATTAAACCTCCTGATGGCTGTGGTTGTAATTTTTGTTCTATTTCGCGTAGGCTAATTTGTAATTTTTGAAGCTGCTGTAGAGAATTATCAGTTTCTTGTTGTAGCTTTGATAAATGCTCATAGAGAGAATTTTTAATCATCTCCAACACAGCAAAGGGTTCTAATAATGAAATTAAGTTTTCAAGTTGACTAATGGAAGTGTCCCAAGAATGCACTTGATTTGAAAATTCTTGCGGCTGCTCCCAAATCTTTGATTGTGTTGCGAGATAGTGTTCAGTTAGAATGCGTAATTGAGTAGGAATATTTTGTTGATTAAGTTCTTGCAAGATATTAATAACTCGTTCAAGTTGCAAATTAGCATCCTGCTGTGCTTTTTCGGCTTCAGCTTGAGTAACGGATATTTGCTGTTGGCTAACTTCATTTTTTTGAAGTTCATTTAATTGGCGTTCGAGATGCTGAAGCTGTTGATCGGTTTCTGTTTTTACTTTTAAAACGCATTGACGTGCATTTGCAAGGATTGTATCTAGCAATTCTTGTGTAATCTGCGTGAGAGTAGAGTCTATGTTATTCCATTCCCACGATTTGCCATAAGTCCGTTGCATTCTAATTAAGAAAATTTGGGTATTTTCAACTAGTAACTTTCGCTGTTTGGGGTTGAGTAGCTGATAATTGTTAAACTGTTGATAGGTTTCTTGCCATTGGGTGCGATCGCTCTTTGATAGCACCATTGGAATCTGGCTAAAATTTTGTTGTAAAAAATAACTAAAGTTATGCTGTTTACCCTGCCGATCAGTAAAATTACCGTCTATTTCATAAGCGATCGCCTTTGTCAATAACTCCCATTCTGGTAGGTTAATTTTGTAAGTTTTTGGTACTATTGGTAATTTTAATGTATTAGCAAACATCAACAAACCTAACGGCAAGTCTACTAAATTCTCTGTTAGTGGTAAACCTGATTGATGACATTCTTTTAAAGTTTGATAGAGAAGAGAAGGTGCTGTAGATTTCCATTCCTTAACTGCTGAGATAATATAATCTATTTCGCGTTTGCGGTTTTCCCATATCTGCATTGTTTGCTGTATGTTTTGCAGTTTGGCAAGATATTTCTGATAATCTGGTTGTAGCTGATTTAATGAGGCGAAATTTTGTTGGACAATCTGTACTGATGCTGCAACTTCTGATATAGCTTTACTTGCCTCTTGAGCAGAACTCAAAGCTGTTTTAAATCCAGAAATTTCTCTTGCTACAGTTACACGCAACCAAACAGCTAAACCAAAAGCACCAAGCGCCGGACGCACAAAGCCAAGTTCATCAGTATATTTTATGGTTTGACGAACATTTGCTAAAAATTCTTCTACTAAATTGTTACCTTCTGTGTATGGCTTAAGAAGCGGCAAAAAATCTGTAACTTCTGGAGCTTCCCAGTTTATATTTGGTGCAGTATTAAGTATATTTTCCAGTCCTGCAATTAGGGATTCAACTTCGTTCTGTTTCTCTACGGTTTCATTGTAAGATTTTTCTTGACTTTTAAAATTTGCCTCTATCTTTAACTTATTCTTATTGAATTTAGTTTGTTGTTGATTGAATTCTTCCTCTGCTTGGAAGTAGGCTGTAAATCTTTGTGATGATGCAAGTAATTGACTGAAAATTTGGATATTTTCCAGCCGTTGAGTAAGATTGTTTTCGCAGTCATTCGCTGTATTTTCCAGCCATCTGCCAATTACTTGGTCTTCTAAAAATGGCTGTCCTTCTTCCCCAACTTTTTCGGCTCTCCCCTTGCGTACAGCCCGAATTACAGGGTTATGAACTAATCGACTCAGGGCGTTATCTACTGCTAAATTGGCTTGAGATGCGATTAGAGTCCGTCCACCGCGAAGGGCTATTTGATAGCAAATCTCGGCAATTACGGTAGTTTTCCCAGTACCTGGTGGCCCTTGGATAAGAACAAGATCCTTAGCGGCAAGTACCTTTTCTACTGCTGCTTTCTGACCAGGATTAGCAGAAGATAATAATAAATCCTGTGGTTGAAGTTCAACAGTTGTTTTGATTTGTCTAGCCTGAGAAGCATCGAATAAAAAGTTTCCTAAATATGGATTTTGGGTGTAACCATTATTCAAATCATCTAAAGCTTTTTTCTTGCGCTGAATCTGCTGAATATCACCAACTGCTTCAAAACACAAAAATCCGGTATCTGGCAACTTATAACGCTCTGTTGCCATGAATTCAGCTAAGTCACGTTCTAATCTGAGGCTGATAATACAACGGTTGGGGTCAACTTCTTCAACAGTCCCTAATTGACGGCCGCTAATCCAATTTTTGCCGACGGGAGCAGTTTCAAAAAGCTTTAAATCTTCATTTTTTGTGCGTCTTGCTCGTTCCCAAAAGTTTTCTAATTCGAGGGAATTTTGATAAAAGCCGTCAAGGGTGGCTGAGGCTACATCAATTTCAAAACTGATTCGTCTTTTGAAGTTATAGTTATGACTTACATAACGCACGCAAAATTGACGCGCTTTCGCAATTTTTTCCTCAATTTGCAAAAACGCTTTCCAAGCCTTAAGCTGATCTTCTGTGGGCACATTTTCGCCACAAACTGGCGCGGCGGCGATGCGTTTCAATGTTGCAGGCGGAATGTCGAGATGATGCTGATGATTAGGTAGCAAACGCAAGCGACAGGGTATAGCATAGCTATCGGCGTGTCCCCATGAGGGTTGTAACAACTGAGCCGAAAGTATTTTTATTCCGTCGCGTCCATCTTTTGGTACAGCCGCTCTAAACCCTAATGTTTTTCTGAGCTTCTCAAGTCTTGTGGGTAATGGAAAATCATCGGAGTCTGTTGCTATTGTCAAATCCCAAATTTCTTCTCTTGCTTCTTTGCCCGCACCTTTGCGACGTACATAAAATAGGGAGGGCTTTTTACCGACACATTCATACATTAGCTCATTGGCGCGATCGCGCCGCTCCCTAAATTCGGAATATGATTTCAAGGCAGCCTCACCTTCAAGATGGCGGATAAAGCTATCAATTGCTGAAGCTATAAACGTATAGCCCCAATCTTCAGAGGTTGTTTTAGTTTTCGAGGATTTTGCTGTTAATTTATTTACCGCTAAACGAATGCGTTCTACTTCAGATTCTGAGATTGTACTGGTATGGCTTTTGACTACAATTTTGAGTTTTTCACAAATGACTAATAGCTTCTTGCTATCTAAATTTAATTCTTTTGCGAGTTCGTAGACTCTGAGTTTGCCGTTGTTCATCCAGTAGTGCCTTTGCTGACAAAAAAGGGTTTAAAACTCTACGATTTGGGATAGTATTGCCCACTAAATGACTATAGTTTGTACTGATGGTAAACTTCACTGGCGGCGCGATGCAGCAGGGAATGACGCCATACTAAAGATTTCATATCATCAGCATAACCTCCGCCAATAACGCAAGCGACAGGATAACCGCTACTCATACAGGTACTCAATACCTGCATTTCCCGGCGAAAAATGCCAGCATCGGTAAGGGCTAATTTACCCAAGCGATCGCCTATATGAGGATCAACACCAGCATCATAAAATACTAAGTCTGGCTTGACTTTAGATAGTAAATCTGCTAAATAATTCGCTAAAGTTTGTAAATATGCATCATCTTCCATTCCCACTGGCAACGGAACATCCAAATCGCTGTTTTGTTTAGTACCGGGGAAATTGACTTCGCAGTGCATGGAGAAAGTAAAAACGCTGTCGTCGCCTTGGAAAATAAAAGCTGTGCCGTCTCCTTGATGGACATCTAAATCTACAATTAGGATTTTTTGGACGAGTCCGAATTTTTGTAAAACGCGACAGGCGATCGCTAAATCGTTGAAAATACAAAAACCAGACCCATAACTAGGAAAAGCATGATGAGTTCCACCAGCCGTATTACAAGCTAAACCCTGACTTAGTGCCAGTTTCGCAGTGAGTATCGTACCACCTACCGCTACACAGGTACGATTCGCTAATGCTGGACTCCAAGGCAAACCAATGCGACGCTGTGCTTTGGGGTCTAGGGTTCCTTCACAGTAAGCTTGAACGTAACTTGGGGTATGGACTAACTCTATCAATTCTGGCGGTGGACGTTCGGGGGTGTGAAATTGTTCTTGATTTGCTACACCATCAGCTAACAGCAATTCGTAGAGTTGTCGGAACTTAGGCATCGGGAAACGATGTCCTTCAGGCAGGGGAGCAACGTAATCTGGGTGGTAGATAATTGGCAAGTCCATAAGGAAAGAAAATATCAAGCAGCTAATCCGACAACAAGGTAAAATTTAGCCATAAACACAGCAAAAATGCTGTTCTCGTAAATCTAAAACTCCAAATTTAAAATTGATATGATGGAATGGATTGCACCGATAGCGTTTATTCTAGCTGGCTTACTAGCTGGGATAATTGGTGAAAAAGTTATCTTCAAAAAACTAGAAACATTCGTTAATAATAAACGAATTGCTGGGGGTAATATTATATTTCGCTCTCTGCACCGCATGACTTTTTTTTGGTTTGTCATTGGCGGTTTTTTTTGGGCAATTCTCAGCGCACCCCTGAAACCAGATATTGCGATCGTACTACAAAAAATTCTGACGATCGCATTGCTGTATTCGGTAACGATAGTCTTAGCAAGATTGGCTGCTGGGTTTGTTAATTTATTGATTCGCAGAACAGAAGGTGTTCCCACATCACTAATTTCTAACCTTGCTAAGATTACTGTTTTAGTGTTAGGAACATTAATCATATTACAAACGGTGGGTGTTCAAATTACGCCAATAGTCACGACTTTAGGTATTGGTGGTCTAGCAGTTGGTTTGGCACTTCAAGACACACTTGCAAATTTGTTTTCTGGCTTTTACTTGATTATCTCTAAACAAGTTAGAACCGGAGACTATGTAAAATTAGATGCTGGACAAGAAGGATATGTCATAGACATTTCTTGGCGGAATACGACAATCAAAGAAATTTCAAATAATGTAGTCATTGTTCCCAACTCGAAATTGTCTTCGGCTATTTTCACCAATTATCATTTACCTGCAAAAGAAATTACTTTAACAATGGATGTGGGCGTAAGTTATGATAGTGATTTGGAACAAGTTGAAAAAGTGACTGTAGAAGTAGCTAAAGAAGTTATGCAAGAAATTGCACCAGAATTAAAAGGAATTGAACCATATATCAGATTTCATACCTTTAATGATTTTAGTATAGATTTTACGCTTTATATGCGCGTAAATGAATACTTCGATCAGCGTATTGGTAAACATTTATTTGTGAAAAAATTACACAAACGCTATCAGCAAGCAGGAATTCAAATTCCTTTTCCGATTAGAGAAGTGTATAATATGCAAAATAATTCGGCTATGGAATAAAATTAGCCCTGGCGACTAGAAGTTGCAGCTACACAGACGGAAACCCGCCTGCGCGGGTTGAAAACCTCGATTTATAATCGCTAGGGCTAGGTTTAAATTAAATTGCTAATGCTCGTTTTTCTAATGGTAGTTCAAAGCGATCGCCTGGTTTCGGCTCAAGCACCTGCGTCACCAGATTGTTTTTCTTTAGTAACGAACGAAATTCTTCAGCACTTCCTTTAGTTTGAATGAGTTTCATCAGCAATCCCTCAAACGCTACATCCCCACCAGCCGCAGTCGGTAATATTACTTGAGGCTGTAAAGACTTTATTACTTCCAAGGCACTATTGTTTCCTTTAATAATCGGCCCAAGCAAAGGCAACGTCATGTCAATAAACGGTGTAATCACTACATCGATGGGTGCAGCTGGCTGAAGTTGTGGAGAATGATCCCCATGAGGCTCATAGTATACAGTTAAACCACTCTCCAATTCTTTGAGGACATAACTATTTTCCACCAGAGTGGGGCCAATGGATGAACCGGGGAAAGCCTTGATTTCAACTTGATTATTTAAAGTGAAAGTTTCACCATGAGGCAACACTGTAACTTGGGTGTAACCTAATTTCTGTACCACCTTGGCAGCATTGGGAGAAGCTACAACTTTGATGTTGTGGTCGAGTACCTGAAGTGTTGGTGGGTGAGCGTGGTCTTCTAAACCCTGAGATAAAAGGATTAGATCGATATTATCTGGGATTGGGCGATTTTGCGATCGCGACCCTTTAAATAGCCAATCCAAATTGCTGAAAATTAACGAACCAACCAGCCAAGGGTCAATTAGTATTCGTTTCCCGCCGATTTCCAGCAGCCAAGAGTTGCTGTCTAACCAAGTTAAAAACATAAATTTTGTGAAGATAACGCCTACCTTCATTATCAATGGTGTCACCTTTCTTAGTAAGCACTAAGGCCAACACCTACATTCGTCCGGTCAAGTCTACCACGGAGTTTTTTTATGTCTGATCTTGGTTTTACTCACATTGCACTTGCAGTCAGTGATGTTGATGCAAGTATCTCATTTTATGCAAAGTATGCTCAGATGACAGTCGTGCATCATCGCATTGATCAAGCAACTCAATCAGATGTTGCTTGGATTAGTGACCTGACTAGACCTTTTGTGATTGTCCTAATTAAAGTACCTAAAGTAGAAGGCGCACTCTTACCACAATCCCATCTTGGGGTAGCTTATCAGAATCGTGGGGAAATCGATCGCCTGTGCAATGAGGCACACGCTGAGGGAATACTGTTGGATGGGCCAAATGACTGGGGCTATCCGGTTGGTTACTGGGCTTATCTTCGAGACCCAGATGGTCATACACTGGAAATTTCCTATGGTCAGGAAATTAGTTTTACAGTTGAGCAAGCTAGAGACGCGATTAATCGCGTCTCTTAAAAAAATTAGTGTTACTTTTTGCCAGGTGTGCGTCCACCTTCATCATTACTACCACCGTGAGGACTGGAATTGCCTGGGTCACAGCCCTCAGCACCATTACCAATTCCTTGGTTGCAATTGCGACGTGGTTTTACGCCCTCGGTCGAAGTTTCAGTCTGCTCCTCAACTGCAACTTGTTGTTGTTGTCCAACAATATACTGCGAAGAGATGTTTGCTACCTCTCCGGTGCTAGATAGGGCTTGGTATAACAAAGCAGATACTTCAGACCTGGTTGCTACCCGTTCAACATTTAGCAAGTTCGCATTGGGATAGTTGACTACTATACCGCGTTGTGTCAAAGCTGCAATCAGACTGCGATATTCACTACGAATAGTAGTTGCATCGCTGTAAACAGATAAAATTGTATCCGTGGAACCACTGGTTTTATAATTTAATCCCTGCGCTAATGCTACCAGGATATCAAGGCGAGAAAGGCTTTGGCTGGGGTTGAAACCTTTGCCAACAACAGCATTTAAAAAGCCCATTTGATAAACTTCGCTGATAGCATTGTAAGCCCAATATTGAGTTGAGACATCTTTAAATGCGATCGCTTGACGAATTTTCCCCTTGGTAAACGCTTTCCGTAGCATTGCCGCAAATTGGGCGCGAGTTACTGGTGCATCCGGGCGAAAAGTCCCATCAGGAAAACCTTCGAGAATTTCCATTGAGGCCAACTCGGCAATAAAATCTTTAGCCCAGTAGTCTGTGGAAACATCAGAAAACCCAACCTGGAGAGCGCGAGACATCCCGACTTGGCGATAATTCATCAGCATTTGGCTGATATCGTAGCTAGAGTTATCGCTAACTTCAATCACCTGCACCAAGCTGCCAGGAGTAGCTTGCAAAGCCTCTGCCAAGTCGGAGCTAAAGACGCTCAGGAACGACTGACGCACTAAAGCATACTCACCCTGAGTGAAAGAAACGGGATAAACGCTGGTTCTAGCGATTGTTGACAAACCTTCTACTTGGAACTGACTACCTTGGAAGGTTTGGGAACTGCTTAGGAAACTAACACGTTGGCCGCTAACTTGAGTGAAGTAGTCGTAGGTGGTGGTACCTGCGTCAATAGTGCCGTTTTGGTCAGCATCAACACCATAAACAGTGCGAACGACTTGGTATTCTGTAGGCTTGGCTGACAAAACCAAATTAACTGTGGTGTTTGCAGACAAACATTCAAATTCGCTGTAGCCAATAAAGCGGTTTTGAACATCATACAATCGCACGACGATGCGATCGCTAGCTTTTAAACCCTTAGCAAATTTTGCTTTTTGCTTAATCTTGTACTTGTAATCACCCAAAAACCGCTCTTTTAAATAGCCCTTGCCACCTTTACTCTTGACTGAAATGCGAGCAATCACCTCTGACAAGTTACCCGATGGTTCCCAAATGGCAAGGCTAAAACCTGTTTTTTTCCCTTTTGCAGAAACAGTACTATTACGGCTTTCTGTGGTGATAGTTTGCTGCTCAATAGTAGTAGTACGACTTCTTGTCTCTACTTTTTTATCGGCTAAAAGTTGTTGACTTGTAGAATTATCAGATATTTGGGCGACGGTGGTAGAGAATCCTAAAGTTGCGTAGGCAGAAGCTATTGGTGAAAATATTGCCACAGAGGTTGCAGCCAGAACAAACTTGCTCATTTGAGCAAAGTAATTTTGATTCATGTATTTCATCTCACACTACCATTCGTCTAAAAAGGCACAGGGGTATTTGGTATCCCTTGACTTATTAATCCCTTCGGGTGGATAGAACTAACATCTAAATCAGTAGGGAGAGATGCGATTAATCATGTCTGTACGGAGTAGGGAGTTATGAGGTCAGAGACATTAATATATTTGAAGAAACACTTTATGAATCTTATTAATGACTGTAACTACACAACAGCTTCCAACTCAAGACGCCTTTGAAAAATTCATTTGGAATTGGCAGGGTTACAAAATCCAGTACACTGTCATGGGTACAGGACGCCCTTTGGTACTGGTTCACGGCTTTGGTGCTTCCATTGGACACTGGCGCAAAAATATCCCAGTTTTAGCTGATGCTGGCTACCAAGTGTTTGCCATAGACCTTTTAGGTTTCGGCGGTTCTGATAAAGCGCCCATTGATTACACTGTGGAAGTTTGGGTGGAACTGCTAAAAGATTTTTGCACAGCACACATCCAAGAACCTGCTGTATTTATTGGCAACTCCATCGGCGCACTTTTGAGCTTAATAGTACTGGTGGAACATCCAGAAATTGCTGCTGGTGGTATTTTAATTAACTCTGCGGGTGGCTTGAGTCATCGTCCCCACGAATTGAACCCGCCACTACGGATTGTGATGTCAACTTTTAATCGGTTTGTGCGATCGCCAATTACAGGTAAATTTGTCTATAACCGCATCCGTCAAAAAGCCCAGATTCGCCGCACCCTCTACCAAGTTTACCGGAACCGTGAAGCTGTCACCGATGAATTAGTTGATTTACTTTATACTCCCTCTTGCGACCCAGGAGCGCAACAAGTCTTCGCATCTATTCTCACAGCGCCTCCTGGCCCCAGCCCAGAGGAACTTTTGCCCAAAGTAGAACGTCCTTTATTAGTAATTTGGGGTGCTGACGACCCTTGGACACCAATTACCGGGGCCAAGATTTACGAAGAGGCGCGGGAGAATGGCAAAGATATCAAAATTGTTCCCATTCCCAATGCCGGTCATTGTCCTCACGATGAGGTTCCAGATGTTGTCAATGCCCAGATTGTCGATTGGCTAGCGCAAAGGTGATAATTTCGCCTTTCTGCCGATATGTCTTAGCCCAAGCAAGGTAAAAATGAGGCTAACAATCTGGGTGAGTGGATCTTAATCTTTTAATTGCGCCTTGACATAATCAAACTCGTATGGTGTGTGAATAAATGGAGCTTGATGTGCGTAATGGAGATAAAAGGGTAATTCCCTTAAATCACCATCCAGATTTTTCAGAACTTGGCTATCAAGTCATCAGCGAACTAGGACGCAACCGAGAAGGGGGACGGATTACTTATCTAGCTAATGTCCTCAAATCTAATCAACAGGTGGTAATTAAAGAGTTTTGTTTTGCTCGTGCAGGTGCTGATTTATCAGGTGTGAAAGCATATCAGCGCGAAATAGAAATCTTGCAACAACTCAATCATACCCGCATTCCTCGTTATCTAGATTCCTTTGAAAAGCCGGGGGCTTTTTATCTGGTACAAGAATATAAAAATGCCCCATCTTTGGGATTAAAACGTAGCTTTAATCCTGAAGAAATTAAGCAAATTGCTCTGTCAATCTTAGAGATTTTGGTTTATCTGCAAAAGCAAGTTCCGCAAATTATTCATCGGGATATTAAGCCAGAGAATATTTTGGTTGATGAAGAACTAAATGCTTACCTGGTTGATTTTGGATTGGCTAGAATACAGGGTGCGAAAGTAGCTCTGAGCAGCTTTATAGCAGGAACTCCAGGTTTTATGCCACCAGAGGAACAGTTTGGTCATTCTCTGACAGAAGCATCAGATTTATATAGTTTAGGAGCAACGCTGATTTGCTTACTTACTAATACCCGTTCTGTTGAGATTGGTAAATTAATTGATGATAACTATCGCTTTAATTTCCAGCAATTAGTTCCTCAAATCAGTCCGCGTTTCCGGTGGTGGTTGATGAAAATGGTGGAACGTAACCGAAAACGCCGCTATGCTAATGCGGCTATTGCTTTAAAAGCACTTGGGACAATTGAGGTTGTTGGTAGTGCGACTGGGTTAGATAATTTCATCAGTTCAATCAAACCTAGAAAACGAGCTACTTTGTTGGGACTAGCTACTGTTGTTACACTGGCTGCGCTTGCGGGAACTTTGATGAGTTATCAGTCTGGTAATACGGTTAGGCAATTGTCGGAAGCTAGAGAATGTCAAAGCTTTGATTTAAGCTCAGATTGCCAAGATAAAATCGGAAATTAAGATTAATTAGGTTGCATCTGGCTAAGGATTACAGCGGTTTTCAATTGAATAGACTACACGCGTAGGGGCACAATATATTGTGCCCCTACAATTATATATATTCCACGCTTGTGAAAATTGCTGGAATTTGCATGAGTATCAAATACTCGTTAATGGAGCTAAAAGACTCATTAATGGAGTTCAAAGACTCATTAATGGAGTTCAAAGCCTCATTAATGGAGCTAAAAGACTCATTAATGAAGCTAAAAGACTCATTAATGGAGTTCAAAGACTCGTTAATGGAGCTAAAAGACTCATTAATGGAGTTCAAAGCCTCATTAATGGAGTTCAAAGACTCATTAACGGTAATGCGCTATCGGTAATTGTCTACTTACCTGCTGTAGTAAACTACATCTAAGTCAGAAGCCTGCATTCAATAGTTGATAGCGCTGTGAAAAAAATCCTGATTGTGTCAGCTAATCCCACGACGACAGATAAACTTCGCTTGGACGAGGAAGTAAGGGAAATTCAGGAAGGGTTGCAACGCTCTCGCAGCCGAGATAAGTTTGAACTTATTACTAAATGGGCGGTGCGTCCTGACGATTTGCGGCGTGCGCTTTTAGATCATAATCCTCATATCATCCATTTTTCTGGACATGGGGGAGGAAATCAAGGTTTAGCCTTGGAAAATAATATCGGGGAAATGCAGCTGGTGAGTAGAGAGTCACTGGCAAGGCTATTTAAGTTATTTAAAGACAAAATTGAGTGTGTATTATTAAATGCCTGTTATAGCGAGGTGCAAGCTGAGTCTATTTATCAACACATCAATTGCGTAGTTGGGATGAATCGGGCAATTGGCGATCGCACCGCAATTAAATTTGCGGTAGGCTTTTATGATGCACTGGGTGCTGACAGGTCTTATGAGGATGCTTATGAGTTTGGCTGTAGCGCGATTGATTTAGAAAGTATTCCAGAGTCTTCGACACCAGTGTTAAAAAGTCGGAATAATCCCCAAAGTGCTATCTCTGCTAATGAAACGATTCCAGATATTGAGATAAAACTAGCAATCTCCTTAGAAAATCCAGAAGGGCAGGTATCTCTAAACTCTGCTTTCTATGTCGAGCGATCGCCTATTGAGGTAGACTGTTATGAAGCGATTCTTCAACCAGGGGCCTTAATTCGCATCAAAGCTCCTCGGCAGATGGGCAAAACTTCGCTGATGTCGCGGGTTCTCCATCATGCTAGTCAACATGACTATCAGATAGCACCCGTAAATTTCCAGTCAGCCGATGCAGAATTTCTCGCTAATTTAGATCAGTTTTTGCAGTGGTTCTGTGCCAGCATTACCTACGAACTGAATCTACCAGAGAAGCTAGACGAGTATTGGAAGGGTGTTTTAGGTAGCAAGAATAAATGTACAAATTACTTTCAACGGTATTTATTACCCGCGATTAATAGCCCCGTAGCTTTGGGTTTGGATGAAGTCGATGAAGTCTTTAAGCATCCTATAATTGCTGCTGATTTTTTTGGATTATTACGAGCTTGGCATGAACGGTCAAAGAATGAAACAATTTGGAAAAATCTCCGGTTGGTGATTGTGCATTCTAAGGAAGTTTATATTCCGCTCAATATTAATCAATCGCCTTTTAATGTCGGCTTACCTATTGAGTTGCCAGACTTAAATCAAACACAAGTACAAGACTTGGTACAGCGTCACGGACTCAATTGGTCTGATTCACAAATTGAAGAATTAATGACACTTGTTGGTGGTCATCCTTATTTAGTGCGGGTAGCGCTTTATGAAATTGCCCGTGGTCGGATGACGCTGGAAAATCTGCAAAAAATCGCCGCAACCGAGGAAGGGCCTTACAGTGACCATTTACGCCGCCATTGGCTGAATTTGCAAGAGGATGCAGAATTGCTGGCTGCGGTTAAACAAGCGATGATAGTAAATCACGCCGTGGATGTGGGCACAACTGAAGCGTTTAAACTTCGCAGTATGGGGTTAGTTAAGTTTCAAGGCAATCAAGTAGTGCCACTGTGTGAATTGTACCGTCAATATTTTTGCGATCGCTTGGGGTTGAAAAATTAAAAAAGTACATTAGGAGTGCAATAAGACTTTTATCTGCAATTACCATTTAACAAAAAGGTTTAACAATGGTTCAAGTTATTCAAGGAAAAGATATCACCCTAGCCCAACTCATAGATCAATTTGGGCTAGAACGTGCAGACAACGAACAGTTTTTTTTAGAGTGGCAGCAAGATTTACCTGAGTTGAGTGACTTAGAAAAGCAATCTCTCAACGAAGTCAAGGCAGAATATTTGCATTTATCCCGCTACCAAATTTTAGAACCTGTAGTCAAAATGGTGGTGCTATCTCCGATATTGCGTCTAGCAGGTTTTTATCAACCGCCTTTTTACATTGCGTCGGAAGAAGAGGTAAGAATTTCTTCTGAAGACGAAGGCACAATTATTAGAGGACGTATTGATATTTTGGTGTTTCATCCTCCATTTTGGGTTCTCGTTGTTGAGGCGAAACGAGCAGAATATTCTTTGGAGGTAGCAATTTCTCAAGCATTAGTTTATATGTTGGCTAATCCTGGTAATGATAAACCTACATTTGCTTTTATAACCAATGGTCGAGAATTTCAATTTATTAAGTTGACGAAACAGGATACACCAAGATATGCATTATCTTACACACTGTCGCTCAATCGTGGAGATGACCTACATACTGTTGTAAAAGTGTTAAAACGTCTAGCTTATTTAGTCCGTAATTCGTAGTCTCCGTGGTAACATACCCTACCAAATTTGTATTTCATAATTTTTAATTTTTAATTTTTAATTTTTAATTGTTTATGACCCAATACCAATATTTTGGTACGCGAGGGGATTATTGAGAATTGGGAGACGCAAGATGAGCCGGAGCATTTGAAGACGATTCGAGACAGAATCATGCAGAGTGGGGAACAGAGGACTGGGCGATTGTTGGCTTTGTGTCAACAGATTTTGCAGCATGGAGAGATAGCAACTGATGATAGTCCTGAACAAACGGAACTGCGGCTGACGGGTTTGGTGGTGAAGCGGGAGGGGAAGCTGCGAATTTATAACCGAATTTATGCAGAGGTGTTTAAGCAGGAATGGTGCGAAAAGATTTTAGCAAACTTGCGCCCCTACTCCGATACATTTAATGCCTGGGTTGAGTTGGAACGTCAAGATGAGTCGCGCTTGTTGCGGGGAAAGACTTTGCGCGATGCTCAAGAATGGGCAGTCGGTAAAAGTTTGAGTGATTTAGACTATCGGTTTTTAGCTGCTAGCCAAGAGTTGGAAAAGCGTGATGTGCAGAAAAGGCTGGAGGCAGAGGAACAGGCAAAGCAAGTTTTAGCAGAGGCGAATCACAAAGCGAATCAACGGATTCGTATTGGTTCTTTGGTGTTAGGACTGACTGTGCTGGGGGCAGTTGCATCATTAATATTGGCTCAATATCAATTAGGGCAAGCGCGAACAGCAAAGGCACAAACAGATAAAGCCCAAACAGAATTAGAAAAAGCAAAAACAGAAACCGCAGCAACCAAGCAAGATAACCAACGGATTTCGGCAGACAATAAAAAAATCTCACGCGACAATCAAAGGATATCAAAACAGGCAACACAGGTAAAACGGAATCTTAGTAATGCAACTTCACAACTGAATGTTGCAAATGTCAAAGTGAATCAGGCACAGCAAAACCTAAAATTAGCCCAAAACAAAGTGACAGCAGCTAGTGCAAAGGCTAGTCAAGCTGAAGTACAGGCAAACCAAGCAATTCAACAACGACAAAAGGCACAACAGCAGCGTGAAAAAGCTGTTGCAGATTTAAATCGGGCAAGGCAAGAACAAAAGCAGGCACAAATTGCTCTGAATGTGGCAGATGCAGCCAGAAAAATTGCTTTAATAGGTATGCGATTGGAACGAGACGGAACTGCTGCATTGCGGGAGTTTGTACCTTCAAAGGAAATAGAGGGGCTGCTGTTAGCAGTGCAGAGTGCGGAAGAACTAAAAACTCTGGTCAAGGATCAAAAATCTTTAGCAGATTATCCTGCTTATAGTCCTTTGTTTAGTTTACAGAATATTCTGCTAAATATTCGTGAACAAAATCGCCTTGAAGGACATAGCAATTCGGTCAACAGCGTCGTCTTCAGCCCGGATGGCAAAACTTTAGCTTCCGCAAGTTTTGACAGAGTAAAAAGGTCAAAGTTCCGAGTTAAACCTCCGGTTCCACTCCCAACGCTTTTAACTGAGCGGCTAATCTCTCTGCACGCTGACGTTCTTTTGCTGCTAACTCCAAACCCCACAATAATAATTCGCCGTTGTCATCCCACCAACGTAACCAATAACCTGTGCGGTTTTCTCGGCTTCCTTCCCATACGCCTAAAAACAAGTTCATTTCCGCAATCCAGTGACGATTATTTGCATCTGGTGTTTGCAGTTCATAATTTCCTAAATTATCTCGCCGATAAACTTCTAAAACTCCGCTATCTGATTCAAAAATGGCATAGTTTGGCACTTGTAAAATCTGCTCATAATAAAACCATTTACCAGGAGGATAGGTCGGTTTACTCGAATACTCTCCACCTTCGGTATCTGAGAGAAATTCCATCACAATTACGGGAATATCACCTTGGAGTCTTGGTGTATAACAGCGCTTTACTTCTTCTCGTGAGACTTGAATTGATGGTACATAACCCCAATCTGGTGCTTTGACGACAAATCGATTATTCAAAGTGGCGCAGATACCGTAATTAGTGATGGTTAAAGCATCAGTGGGTAATCTGCTGGCAAGTTCCAAGCTTTCTGTTAAAGCAGCAGCCAAGAGTGGCTGATTAATGTTATCTACTGGTTTGTTGTCTAAAACAAAATCATCAGGTAACTTTTCCCAGGTGACATTATGAGTGGCTGCATTGGCTAGCATAATCAGAATATCTTAAGTACAATTTCCATTTTTAATAGCCCGATTAAAAAATTGCACACGGCATTACTCCTGAGCAAGAGTTCGCACTTCTTCCACTGACAATCCCAAAGCTTGGGCAATCTGTTCAATGGTCAAATTCATTTGCAATAATCGGGGTATGGCATCTCTTCTAGCTTGTTCTGCAAGTTCCGCCCGTTGTCGTTCTTGTTCAGCTCGTTGGCGTTCTTGCTCGGCGTTGCGAGAAATTTCTGTATAAGTTAAAAACCGTTCTCCATCAGGGCGATATAACTGTAAACCCTCTGATGATGGAACAAAGCGAATTTTTAACCGAGGACTCACCCAATCTTCCATTAGGGGGATGACATCTAACCCATCTTCGCTACGCAACCATCCATGCAAATTATTTCGCTCAGGATCGTAAATGTAGTACTCTTCCACCCCATAGCGATCGTAGAAAAGTAATTTCTTGTCCATTTCAGTTTGGGTGTTGCTGGGAGAAAGAATTTCAAACACCACTTGTGGTGCAATCCCCTCCTCTTTCCATTGTTGGTAGCATAGGCGATCGCCTTTTGGTCTACCAAATACCACCATCACATCTGGGGCGTTAACAATTTTGTTGCGTCCCTCTACTGGATACCAAAATAAATCCCCGGCGACAAATACATTTGGATCGTCAGCAAATAGCCACTCTATATTCTGCTTAATTTCTACAATCCAGCCAAACTGTATGGTATTATTAGCCACTGGTAGTCCATCACTATCTCGGTAGATGACCTCTGGCTGGGTAGGCGGTTGGATTTGCGATACCATAGCTTCGCCCTCAGAAGGATTTAAATCGGGATGCTTCCAAATTAGCAGACTCTTAAGGATATCTGCGCCATGAATCTGGAACGATAACTAACTAAAACAGTACGATTGTTCTACTATAAACTAATTAAAGATAGTATTATTAAGGACTGTTTCATAAGAAACTCCCTCTTTGCCGCCCAATATGTCAGACCAACAGCTAGCAGCATCCTTGAATGGACATCTTCCGTACCCCAGCCACAACAGCCAGAATACCATTCGGATTCGGGGTGCTAGGCAGCATAATCTGAAAAATATTGACTTGGAATTGCCCCGCGATCGCCTAATCGTATTCACTGGCGTTTCTGGTTCTGGTAAGTCTTCCCTAGCCTTTGATACCATTTTCGCTGAAGGGCAACGTCGCTATGTGGAATCCCTCAGCGCCTACGCACGGCAATTTTTAGGACAACTGGATAAGCCGGATGTAGAAGCCATTGAAGGCTTAAGTCCAGCAATTTCTATTGACCAAAAGTCAACGTCTCATAACCCCCGTTCCACTGTCGGTACAGTTACAGAGATTTACGACTATTTGCGGCTGTTGTTTGGTCGCGCTGGCGAACCCCATTGTCCGATATGCGATCGCTGTATTGCACCCCAGACAATCGATGAGATGTGCGATCGCATCATGGAATTACCAGATCGCACCCGCTTCCAAATTCTTGCACCCGTTGTCAGGGGTAAAAAAGGCACACATCGTAAGCTTTTGTCAAGTCTTGCTTCTCAAGGTTTTGTCCGCGTGCGGATCAATGGCGAAATCCGCGAACTGTCAGATTCCATTGAATTGGATAAAAACTTTACCCACACCATCGAAGTGGTAATTGACCGCTTGGTGAAAAAGGCTGATATTCAGGAGCGTTTGGTTGATTCTCTGTCTACGTGTCTCAAGCAATCGGGTGGGATTGCAGCCATTCTGGTGAGTCTGCTTGGTGAAGACGGACAAGAAAAAGAAGAAGAATTAGTATTTTCGGAAAATTTTGCCTGTCCAGAACATGGCGCGGTAATGGAGGAACTATCACCGCGATTGTTCTCGTTTAACTCGCCTTATGGTGCTTGTCCGCACTGTCATGGCATCGGGACTTTAAGAAGATTTGCGCCAGACTTGATCGTACCCGACTGGGAAGCGCCAGTTTATGCTGCGATCGCGCCTTGGTCAGAAAAAGATAATTCTTATTACTTGGAATTACTTTATAGTGTGGGGCAGATTTATGGATTTGAGTTACAAACAAATTGGAGCAAGCTGACAGAAGAACAGCAGCAAATCATTTTGTTTGGAGAGAAAGATGAACGAGCCGCAGAAGCACAGAGGAAGCAGAGTTTTAAAGGTGCTATTCCAATTTTGCAACGGCAGTATGAGGGTGGTTCGGAATTAATTAAGCAAAAATTAGAGCAGTATTTAATCGATCAACCGTGTGAGGTTTGTAAGGGAAAACGGTTAAAACCTGAAGCCTTGGCGGTGAAGTTGGGACAATATGGAATTTTAGAATTGACTACCGTATCAATTCGGGATTGTCGGGAGAGAATTGAGCAATTTAAGTTGAGCGATCGCCAATTACAAATTGCTGATTTAGTCCTGAGAGAAATCAAAGCTAGATTGCAATTTTTGTTGGATGTAGGTTTAGATTATCTCACCCTTGATCGTCCCGCCATGACCCTTTCCGGTGGCGAAGCCCAACGAATTCGTCTAGCAACGCAAATTGGTTCTGGATTAACAGGAGTTCTCTACGTTTTAGATGAACCGAGTATTGGTTTGCATCAACGAGATAATGGCAGATTGCTCAAAACCTTAACGAAATTACGCGATTTGGGTAATACGTTGATTGTCGTTGAACACGATGAAGAAACAATTCGCGCAGCCAACCACATAGTTGATATTGGCCCTGGTGCAGGAATTCATGGCGGAAATATTATCGCCCAAGGTGATTTTCAGGCGTTATTAGCAGCAGAAGATTCCTTGACGGGTGCATATTTATCAGGAAGGCGAGTAATTACCACACCCGCAGAACGCCGAGAAGGAAATGGGCGCAGTTTGGGAATTAAAAATGCCCATCGCAACAATTTACAAAATATAGATGTAGATATTCCGCTAGGTAAACTTGTCTCGATCACTGGTGTGTCTGGTTCTGGTAAATCTACCTTGATTAACGAATTACTATATCCATCTCTGCAACACCATTTAACTAAGAAAGTTCCCTTACCGAGACATTTGGATAAAATTCAGGGATTAAACGCGATTGATAAAGCGATCGTTATCGATCAATCCCCAATTGGACGCACACCACGTTCTAACCCTGCAACTTACACAGGAATTTTCGATGCGATTCGGGATGTATTTTCCCAAACAGTGGAAGCCAAAGCTAGGGGTTACAAACCTGGGCAATTTTCCTTCAACGTTAAAGGTGGACGTTGCGAAGCTTGTAGCGGACAGGGTGTGAATGTGATTGAAATGAACTTTCTCCCAGATGTTTACGTGCAATGCGAAATTTGTAAAGGTGCAAGATACAACCGCGAGACTTTGCAAGTGAAGTATAAAGATAAGTCAATTTCTGATGTACTGAGAATGACAGTTGAGGAAAGTTTAGACTTTTTCCAGAATATCCCCAAAGCGATCGCGCGTTTGCAAACTTTATTTGATGTCGGGTTGGGTTATGTCCAACTAGGACAACCTGCGACTACCTTATCTGGTGGTGAAGCGCAACGGGTAAAATTGGCAACAGAACTATCTCGACGCGCTACAGGTAAGACACTTTATTTAATAGATGAACCGACAACAGGGTTATCTTTTTACGATGTTCACAAATTATTAGATGTGTTGCAACGATTGGTAGATAAAGGTAATTCAATTTTAGTAATTGAACACAATTTAGATGTGATTCGTTGTTCTGACTGGGTGATAGATTTGGGGCCAGAAGGTGGCGATAAAGGCGGAGAATTGATTGCTGTGGGTACACCGGAGGAAGTTGCAAAAAATCCCAGGTCTTATACTGGGCAATATTTAAAGCAGGTGTTGAAACAGTATCCGGCGGTTAAATCTTAGTCTTTTCCAAGTAGGGTGTATTATATAAAACTAAACATCCTGTCTCTAAATTTTATCCCTAGTTTGAGACTATTTGATTTTTATTTAACTGTTGAATTGCAGTATGGGGAAGTCAAAGGTTGTAAAAAACTTATTATGAAACTTCCTAACGCTGAATGCGCTATCGTTGAAATAGATAAAATTGCGGCTTACTGTCTCAACCCAGAACATCCAGAGGGAAAACACAAAGCCCGTGTATTTAAATCTGCACTAGACTTAAATTTAGATGATGCAGAAGAATTACAAGCCATACTTTTACAAGCAGTAGTAAATTATGATGCTATCCCTGGTAAAAAGAATTCATACGGTCAAAAATATATCATTGATTTTCCTCTGAATCGTTCAGATAAACAAGCAATTATTCAAAGCGTTTGGATAGTGCGTAATAATGAAGGCTTCCCCCGCCTAGTCACCTGTTATATAATCTAAGCAATGAGGTAATAATAATGAAATTATTAGATGTGGTTGCCCTAACCGAAGACTTACCAGAAGTGGGATTGCATCGCGGTCAAGTAGGAACGATTGTAGAAGAATATGAACCTGGAGTTTTTGAAGTAGAATTCAGCGACTTAAGAGGAAAAGCTTATGCCATAGAAACTTTAAATGCTAGCCAGCTAATGGCTTTATATCATCAACCAATTAGTGAAAAAAGATTATTGGTTTAACAAAATCAACAAATAAACAAGTTTGACTCAACGTGAAAAAACTTACCTAAAGCTTCAGCTTGTTTTTTAGTGATTTCTAGTTCGCCATTCATGATTTTAGCAACAATCTCGCTTGAACCAAGAATTTCTACCAAATCAGCTTGTTCCAAACTCCTAGCTTCCATCAAATGCAAAAGTCTTGAAAAAGGTGTTGAGTAATTAAGCTGATAGTGCTTATCTTCAAAATCCTCAATCAGTTTTACCAATAATTCCAACAAAGCATCTTCTTCAGGAGTCAGATGAGAATGAGAAAGCAGTTCTTCAACAGTTTCTAAAAATTTCTCGTTTTCCTCTTCTGTCTTGATAATCCGAGGTTGATGTTGAGACAGCAATTGGCTGTAAATGTCTGAGTTAAAAGTAAGGGTCATTTTTCCAGTAGTCTTTGTCATATTCGGCATGAGTTAAGACATATTTTATATAGATGACCTGCTTTTCATAGTTAATACTAGCAATTAAACGGTATTTATTACCTTTAATATTGAAAACTATAAACTTGCTTACTGCTTCGGCTTGAGGATAAATAGTTTGAACTTCTAGCAAATTGCCCCAGTCTGCTTTACTAGCGGTTATGTACCAGTCATCAAGTGCTTCACAGCAATCAGCGTGTTTTTGGCAGAATTGTCGTAGCTTTTTCCGACTGATGACATGCATTAATTTCTTATTTCAACGTTTCTCTGCTTGTTCTGGATAAACTTTTAACTCACTATGTATCTAATTAGCTGTTTCTCCCCTTTGCCAAAACTGTTGTAAAATCTCCCCTGGTTTTCTATCCCAAGTGTCGATATGCTCGTATATCAAATTATCTTGATTGAGTTTATACGTT
This sequence comes from Nostoc sp. UHCC 0251, assembly GCF_034932245.1. Taxonomy (NCBI): domain Bacteria; kingdom Bacillati; phylum Cyanobacteriota; class Cyanophyceae; order Nostocales; family Nostocaceae; genus Nostoc; species Nostoc sp. UHCC 0251. Next base: position 4,399 of record NZ_JAYGHD010000322.1, on the reverse strand, counting down.
GAATAGCCATTAAAAAGCAAACCAGCTTTCCAAGGAACCCGCAACACTCCTCGCACCGTCCACTTTGCTAAAATAGTATCTTCGGCTGACTGAGATACTTCATGTACATCAAAGTAAATTTGGGTAAAAAATAGTCGAGCGTGAAATCGCAAAGTCCAAAATATAATGCGATAGTTAAATTTGTATTTGAATGTGTTTACTGGGTCTTTAAAGTAGATATCGTCTGTATAAATGTGATATGAAATATCTTTTTCAAAAAGTGTTGGTAAATCCTCTTTCAAAGTTTTAATTACCCGTTCCACCGATAATTGAGATTCCACGCGCCTTTTCCCTTAAAAAATCTTTTTTAACAACCGTTGCCAAATTGAAGATGTCCTCTTGTTAATCACACCACCCGCACTCAAATCTGACAGAGTGGGAAATAATGCAGACTTAGCATAAGGGCCATTTCGCAAAACTTTAGCTAGGGTATTGTTATTCTCGCGCAAACCTTCGTAAAAAAAGAATACCTCTCCTTGAATGCCAAGTTGACGATTGTATTCAATTGCTTGCACCAAATATTCTGGACTAATACAATAGCTGCCAAGCTTCATCAGTATTCCCGGTGCTAACTTCGGCAGTGTCGCATCTGTGAACTGCTGGTTTACTAGTTTATCAGCGATCGCACAATAACTCCTAAAGTCACGGCGATAAATCTGCGGCTGAATCATATCAACTATTCCCTGCTTCAGCCATGCGGGTGAGTCTTGCAGATATTCCTGGAATGCCCAATCATGGATATTAGGTGCGATCGCTACTAATAAATTAGGATTCACCGCTTTCACTTCCCGGTAGAGACGCGCCAAAAATTGAGTGAGAATATCTGCACGCCACTGTAACCATTGCTTATCTTTGGGGTTCTGTGGCGGATTACAATTAAATTCCTGGCGATAGCGGCTGACAGTTACCTCATCATAGCCACCTTCACAGGGGAATGCTGGGAAGCGATCGTCTCCTTGAACACCATCAACATCATAATTCTTTACAACTTCCAGCACCAAGTTCAAGAAGAATTCCTGCACCTGTGAATCGAGTGCATTCAACCACTCAAAGCCGTTTTTCTTCAGTAAATTGCCGTTACAATCACGCGCAATCCATTCTGGCTTTTTTTGTAAAAGTACGCCTCCATTCAAATTGTAGGAACTGGCAAAGCCATATTCAAACCAAGGAATAACTTTTAACCCAACTCGCCGCGCCTCAACTACCACCTCTTCTAAAGGATCACGACCTACGGACATAGGGTCAATTTCGACTCCAAATGTCTTCTGCATTGTTTGACTGGGATACAGAGTTACTGCCTTATTCCAAACAACGGGAAACACCACATTAAATCCCGTCTCTGCTAAAAAATCCATCGCCTCAGCAATGCGTTGCTTTGACCTGAGAACTTTACTATCAGTAGTAGTCAGCCATATACCACGGGTTTCTATTATTGCCATTTCTATAAATTGAAATTCTCGGCGCTGCACCATCTAAACATTGACTAACCGACGATACCGCGCCTGTATTATTGTATAAATGGCATAGGCAACCAAACCTAACGCCACAATACCCAAAAGCCATGCTCCATAAGGCTGTTGCGCTAGCGTCTGTAATACTTCATCCAAACCTACTGCGGTAGCGGCGTTCGATTGCTTTGCAGCTTCGATTAAAAACCAGCCGGTAATACAAAATACTATACCCCGTGCCGCTAAACCAAATCTGGCAATCCTCATTACCCATTGGGCTTCTGTGTTGCTTAATTCTGTTAAATTGAGTTCTTTACGAAATTTCCCACTAAAAGCTTGATAAAACTGATAGAAACCTAGAGCAATTACAAATGCCCCCGCAGTTCCAACTAACCATTGACCAAAGGGTTGAGAAAGCAAACGTGCTGTCGAATCTTCAGTAGAATCACTACTATTTTTACCTCCGCCTGTACCCATAACAATTTTCACAGCACTTAAGGCTAAACTTGCATAAATCAAGCCATTAACTGCGTAACCAATTCGTACTGCCAAACCTTTGGCATCATTACCTTTCTTTTCTGGGTCTTTAATTGCCTGCACAAAACGCCAGATTACGTATCCAATCAAGCCAATTGCAACTAAAGCCAGCAAAAATTTACCAAATGGCTGGTTAACAATTGTTTGGAGAGCGCCTTGGGTATCAGTTGTTTTACCACCGTTGCCAAAAGCCGCCTGTGCTGCCAGTAGCCCAACTATACCGTAAACTACTCCCTTAGAAACATAGCCAAATCGTCCCAGTCGCTCAACCCATAATGAGGCGTGGTTTGTCAACTGTTGTGTCATGGTAGTTGGGAAAAATTATTATATTTACCTTTTACCAAAATTTACCCACGATTCACATCTATCCCAAGGCAAATTGTCTAATGTTCTTGCAAAAAATCACTATCGTAATACTGCCTTTTAATAGATGTGAGGCTACTTAACATGATATTACACTGATTAAGTAGAGTATTACTATTTAGTGTTTTTTAATGCTGAATTTAGATTAATTATGTCTCTAATAGAAACTTCTTGGAAACACGAATATATAACTACGAATGGGGTAAAACTACACTACGTTACCCAAGGTGAAGGCCCTTTAATGTTGATGTTGCACGGATTTCCTGAGTTTTGGTACTCTTGGCGGCATCAAATACCAGAATTTGCCCAAAATTTCAAAGTCGTTGCTCTTGACTTGCGTGGGTACAACGATAGTGATAAACCAAATGAGCAATCAGCTTATGTCATGGATGAGTTTATCAAAGATGTTGAGGGAGTAATTAAAGGATTAGGATACCAAAAATGTGTATTAGTTGGACATGATTGGGGAGGTGCGATCGCTTGGAATTTTGCATACACTAACCCCGAAATGTTAGAACAATTAATTATTCTTAACCTGCCTCACCCTGCCAAATTTGCCCAAGGTTTACGCACTCCTCAACAGTTGCTACGTAGCAACTACATATTCCTCTTTCAATTACCGTGGATACCAGAATTACTCTTACAATCTTCAGACTACCAAGCAATTGAAACAGCTTTTAAAGGTACAGCAGTGAACAAGAGTGCTTTCACCAAAGCAGATATTGACGCTTATAAAAATGCCGCGGCAAAACGCGGTGCCCTCACAGCAATGTTGAACTACTACCGCAATATTTTTCAACAGAGAATATTAAATCCAAATTGGGGCGTTTTAAAAGTGCCAACACTGATGATTTGGGGAGAAAATGACACTGCACTCGGCAAGGAGCTAACCTACGACACCGCAGCCTATGTCAGGGATTTTCAAATCAAGTACATACCCAATTGTGGCCATTGGGTGCAGCAAGAACAACCTGAATTGGTCAATCAGTATATGCGAGAATTTCTGAGAACTTAAAAAAGTATAAATACTTATCAAAGTAGCCAAATTATGGCGAGTAGTGCAAGCTCTTAAAAAGATTTAACAGTAATTTAATACTCGTAGTTTTTTCGAGATTGTCAAGTAAAAATCGCCAAAAATGCGAATTAACGGCATTTGTTAGATTACCGTTATCACTGCCCCATATCACAACTAAGTTGTCAAGGGATAGATTGACCTTCTGAAGTTTAGTGAGATAATAGAATTGTGAGGGACAGAACGGACGCAACTTGATTATTTAAGGGGGAAAATTATGAAACTCCAGCTATTAGCGGCCATGGCCTTAGCAACTCCCCTATTTTTCGCTAGCTCGGTTAAAGCCGAGAATCCGCAGGATTTACAAAAGCTGCTTTCAACTGGGGAATGTATCCAGTGTGATCTATCGGGAGCTAACCTCAGTGGCGCTCATTTAATTGGTGCTGACTTGAGAGGCTCGAAGCTCCAAGGAGCCAACCTTGTCGGCGCTAACCTCGAAGGTGCTGACTTAACTGGTGCAAACTTGGCAGGTGCTAACCTAACATCAGCTTATGTCACCAATGTGAATTTGAAGCAAACTAATCTCAACGGGGTAAATTTTACTCGCGCTACGATTCACGATTCTAATGTCTATAAAGCATCAATGAATGATCTCAATCTTACTGATGCTGAAATATTTAACACTGGAATCGGGATTGGTGGAGAAGATGCTGAGATTCCCGATTGGGACTAGGCTGAACTGAGTAGGCAGGTTAAAATAAACACAACATCAGAGGAACTGGTTTTTTGCCAGCATTATCCTTAAATTCTGCCTATAAACTATACAAAAATAAAAAATGAAACCTCTCTGCGTTGTAATGACTTTATTATGACGAAAGCAGAGGGGGTTTCTTTTTGGGGCTGAATCTATGTCCGAACAGTGCAATTTAGGCTGAAAAGTTTTGCTATAGGACTAGTATTTGATTTATGAAAAAATCTAAGTATATGTAGGGGAGCCAGC
>NZ_JAYGHD010000321.1:28009-33600 GCF_034932245.1 Nostoc sp. UHCC 0251 | reverse complement strand
CCAATGCCCAATGCCCAATGCCCAATGCCCAATGCCCAATGCCCAATGCCCAATCCCTTGAATTACGTTACTTTCTTTTACATTATATCTGTTTGGTTTTTCTGAAATCTGGGAAACAGACGCACTTCAAGTATTTAATTAGCTTTTGATAGTGATAGAAAAGCCTAACAATTATGTCATAATTTGTAACGTATATTTCAGATTTCTCCTCTGCGAGGCCTTAGCCATGAGCGAACCAGCTGTTGAGACTACGGTGTTAGACCGCTATGAGTGTCGCGCCTGCGGTTATGTTTACGAACCTGAGAAGGGAGACGACAAGGATGATATTCCTTCAGGGACAACCTTTGCAGAACTGCCTATAAATTGGCGTTGTCCAGTTTGTAGTGCTAAGAAAACCGCTTTTGCCAACATCGGCCCTGCGGGTACTGCATCCGGCTTCAAAGAAAACCTCGGTTACGGTTTGGGTGTCAACAACCTAACGCCAACCCAAAAGAATATCCTAATTTTTGGTGCTTTGGCTCTTGGCTTCTTGTTTTTTATCAGTCTCTACGGCTTGCAATAACAGCCGTTATATCGGAAACAGGAAGCAGGTGACAAAGAGTTTGTTGTGTAATTAAAATTACATAGATGTGTCGTTTTACCAGTTCCGTAGAAGGACCATGACCCTCAATACCATATTGAGTTAATGTTTTTTAGGATTTTTTGGAAGGCTTGTTCATCCAAAATCCAAAATCTAAAATCCAAAACTGGTATAAGGTAAACCTTTTAGAGAACACCTACAAAAATTTAGAAACAATTAAGAAATACTGATGCATTCAATTGTGAAAAGTTGGCAACGAATAGCTGCCTTGTTGATAGTAGTCCTCATGTGCATAGGTTGTAGCAAAATTCCCTCTGTTAGCTACAACCCTTGGAAAGTCATTTCTGTGCCAACAGACTCGAATCTATTGGATATTGCTTTTACTAATAACCCTGAGCATGGCTACTTAGTAGGAAGCAATGCCACCCTTTTGGAAACCGATGACGGTGGTGATACCTGGAAACCAATAACATTACAACTGGATGAGCAAAAGTATCGTTTTGACTCAGTAAGTTTTGCAGGTAAAGAAGGCTGGATTGCCGGAGAGCCTGGACTGTTGCTGCACACTACTGATGAAGGTGCTTCTTGGTCGCGTATTCCCCTGAGCGAAAAGCTACCAGGTAGCCCGATCGCAGTTAAGGCATTAGCAGACAACACAGCGGAAATGGCTACTGATGTCGGAGCCATATATAAGACCACAGACGGCGGCAAAAACTGGAAAGCCCAAGTGGAATCAGCAGTCGGTGTGGTGCGTAACTTAGAACGTTCTCCTGATGGTAAATATGTTGCCGTTTCCGCTAAGGGTAGTTTCTACTCGACTTGGGAACCAGGGCAAGAAGCTTGGGTACCCCATAACCGCATTAGTTCTCGGCGGGTAGAAAACATGGGTTTTGCTGACAATGGGCAATTATGGTTGCTAGCGAGGGGAGGTCAAATTCAGTTTAGTGACCCAACTAAACCTGAAGAATGGCAAGAAGCAAAATATCCAGAGTTATCCACCAGTTGGGGTTTATTGGATTTGGCATATCGCACACCCGATGAAATTTGGATAGGTGGCGGTAGCGGTAATTTGCTACGAAGTGCCGATGGTGGCAAAACCTGGGAAAAAGACCGTGCAGTAGAAGAAGTTGCTGCTAATTTGTATAAAATTGTGTTCTTAGAGCCAGAGCGGGGATTTATAATTGGCGATCGCGGCGTATTGCTCAAATATCTCCCAAATCCTGAAGCAACTTCCTCTTCCTCAGAAGCAGCTTAGTGAGTAAGAGTTACAGGGAGTGGGGAGTAGGGGAGATGGGGGAGAAATAAGCAATTCCCAATGCCCAATGCCCCATGCCCAATGCCCCATTCCCAATACCTAATTTCTGAGAAGAACTTTGCAACTTGTAACTCTTTCTTAACTTTGTAGGATAATAAACTCAATAACACTCTATGTATAAGGTAGGGATCTAAATGTCAGGTACCACTGGAGAACGTCCGTTTTCGGACATTATTACTAGCGTTCGTTACTGGGTAATTCACAGCATCACCATCCCAGCATTGTTTATTGCTGGTTGGCTATTTGTCAGCACCGGGCTGGCTTATGATGCTTTTGGCACACCTCGTCCCGACGAGTATTTCACACCAGCGCGGCAAGAAGTGCCCATTGTGAAGAACCGTTTTGAAGCTAAAAAACAAGTTGAACAATTTATCGGAAAGTAGTTTGAGATCATGACTAGCGGCAATAACATCAATCAACCAGTTACCTATCCAATTTTTACCGTTAGATGGCTGGCAGTACACACCTTAGGTGTACCAACTGTATTCTTTTTAGGCGCGATCGCCGCAATGCAATTTATTCAACGTTAGGAGCAATTATGGTAGAAAGATCGCCCAATCCCAATAATCAGCCGGTTGAACTAAACCGGACTTCGCTATACCTGGGACTACTACTAGTTTTCGTTCTGGGGATTCTGTTTTCCAGTTACTTCTTTAACTAATTGGAACTACTGTTGTTAATCTTTGTTTATTGAGCGTGTGTTGATTTGTTGTTAAGGGAGGAGAGAAGCTGTGTCTGGAAGTGGGAGAATTCCCCTGTGGGTCGTCGCTACGATCGCAGGTTTAGGTATAATTACAGTCTTGGGTATTTTCTTTTACGGTGCCTACGCCGGACTCGGTTCTTCGATTTAACATAAGTTCGTTTGAACCGAAGACTATAAGTTAGAATTTTCTAGGATTTGTTGAGAAATCAACGTTAAAAAAACCGCCTGTCTCCATGAGATAGGCGGTATTAATTTTGGTCAATAGTCCTTCGTCCTACCCTGCGGGAAGCCGCTGGTGCGTCTATGTCATTTGTTTTTTGTGTTTTTTGCAAATGACTAATGACTGATGACTAAATTAGCCAATATCGTCTCTTTCAATGTATAAAAGTAGAAACGCGAAGGTCACGCTTGGTAAAACCCAACCAATGATGGGAACTAAGATAGAAGGCAAAAAGGAAGCTGCCATAGTAAAGGTTCCTGTTAAATAACACTACAATTCAAAATGAGCTTACTGCAAACTCTGCCAATATTTTTGAAATTCTAAAGATTTTTAACACAGCTAATGTGGGGAGTAGTGCAGGGGGAGATGAGGGACAGGGGAAAAGGTTAAAGGGTAAAGGGATAAATTTAACCTTTCCCCTTACCCCTTACCCTTTTCCCATTCCCAATGCCCAATGCCCACTGCCCCTCATACCTGAGTTACATACCCAAGAGTTCATCTAGCTGCAAGTTTGGCAAGTCTGGAGGAATCACAGTTCGCACTATTGTGACTTTGTGACTCTCCTGTTGCGTTATCAGATCGAGTGCGATCGCTTCTATGCGAATTTCCAAACAGCCAAAGGGAATATTTACTTGCGTCATCACTTCCAATGCTCCCAAGGTGTTAGGTAGCAAATTTGCTAGTAAATGGGGCCCCTCTAGTAACCAGCGAGTTTGATAATCTTCAACCCATAACTTGACAACAACTTGGGGAGGTACTTCAGGCAGTACTACGCGCACTATAATAAATTTGCCAGCGATTAGTTCGCCATCTGGTACATGCAGTTCTGGAATTGGCAAAGGCTCAATGTCTGCTGTAGTTATAGGTGGAGAAGAGGATGAACTTAACAATAGTTGCTTCTCTTCTTCAAGGGAGTAATTCTTGGTTACATCGGCTTCCAATTCACTATATGTATCATCTACAACGATTTCTTGCGCCAACCAGGCTGACGCTATATTCATTTTTATCGGGGGAGGAGGGGGCGGTATTTGTGTTACCACCATTGAGAGTGTTGGTTCGGATACTTGTACTACCGTATCTTCCCCTATCTCTAGATCAGCTTCTTTTGCTGTGTCTGTGTCTTCCTCAAAGTTCCCAAGATCAAAAACCGACTCTTGAACTTCTTCCGATGTCTCTGTGTTAGCATCCAGGCTTAACGGCAAATTGACATCAACGTTGGGAGTTTCAGCATTAAGAGAAAGCTGGGTCTGCTGGGCTGGAACATAGTTATTGTAGTTTTGACGTTGCAAATCATTGATGGATTCAGGCAAAGAGTATCCTTGGCTCTGCATCCACTTCCTGAGCAGGGGAGATGAGTAAAGATTACCTGTTGTAATGAATTGTTCATTTGGCTGGGCTTCTACCTCAGCAACAGATTCTTCCTGAAATTGTTCAATTGGCTGGTCTTCTACCTCAGCACCAGATTCTTCCTGAAATTGTTCAATTGGCTGGGCTTCTACATCAGCAACAGATTCTTCCTGGAATTGTTCAATTGGCTGGGCTTCTACCTCAGGTGTATTTTCATCTCCAGCTACAATTGCGTCCAACTGTGGAGAGTCTTCAGCCGCTTCAACTTCCCATGCATCTGCATCTAGGGAGACATTATTTTTTACTTCTTCTTCTGTATCACTTGGCAAAGCTTGTAGCCGTCTCAAGTATGGAAAAGTAGTGTCGAGTATTGGCATTCGACGTTGTTTGATGACCAACTGCTCTAAGTTGATGGCAGCTATAGTAGCATCCTTTTCTAGAAGCTCCTGAGGAGCTTCTAGAACAACATCTGTGGGAGGGTTGGCAACGGTTTGAACAGGTGGTAATTTCGGCAATTGAGGCGAAGTGGCTGAATTCTTTAAGTTAGATGTCCGCAGGGTAGCTTCTCGTAGACCTTGCAGGTTAATTTGCGGTGGCAAAGGTGTATTTGAAGATGGATTGACTATCTCAGACTGGTCTGTTTTTGAAATCTTGACCAGATTGAATAGTTTCAAATCGATCTTCACAGCGGCCTCTGGCTCCGTGAAATCAGCAGATGAGTCCGATAGCGCTATGGGGTCATTTTCATTTAAGGATGTACTAGGTTTTGCTGCGGCTGTGATTGCCAGTAATTCTGTTACATCTGCTGTAATGGTGAAGGACTGGCTAGCTAACCGGATGACTTCACCAACATCGGCGAATCTACCATGTAAACTGATATCTGCCAAAATTAACTTGGATTCACAGTCAGCAGGAATATTAATAGAGGTATTGATAGTAAAGGGCAACTCCTGATCTGGTAAGGGTTGCCGTACCTGGGTCAAGATTTTCGGCTCTAGGGGCGATCGCAATTCAATTCCTAGTTCAAGCGATCGCAGGCTTTTTGGGGATAATGTTTCAGCCTGATCTAGATTTGTCTTTTCTTTAAGTTCTATCTGCCCATTAATTGTAAGAGCTTGTCCCCAACAAGCAATGTAACTATCCTGATCTAGAGTTAGCAGTAATGGTGGCGGTGGTTGTGTTGCTGGAGAATCTGTAACCTCTTCATCATCGGACAGCGTTTCAGAAGCAGGTAAAGCTAAATCTATTAAATTTTGTAAAATTTGCTCTGCTGTCTCACCTTTGAGCCATACAGGACTCACAGGCTCATTGATATTTTCTCCCGTTTCATCTACCAGAACAGTGGTAGCTGGGTTGCTATCTATAGAGACTGCATTATCTGGGATAATTGCGGGTTCTGCTGGAGCACTAGCTTCCAAGTTCCCTT